>DAOWOC010000145.1 GCA_030642225.1 Deltaproteobacteria bacterium | reverse complement strand
TAACAAACGGGGAATGACAATAGACAACGTGCTCGCCAGGCTTACAATAGCTGAGATATTGTATCCTGATTATTTTTATATAACTTATGCCAAAGCGGATATTTTATTCTATAAAGGTCTGAGAGATGAGGCTATAAAAGCATGCAATGTCATGTTACTAAAAGACCCTTATTCCAACCCTTTACACGGCCCTGAAAATATATGCGTAAAAAAATTTACAAGAACCCTTCTTAAAGAAAATTTAGCACAATAAAGTAAAAAGATTTAATTGGCAATTTGGCCCAAGGCCTTTTTTGCAGCATAATTATTGCTGTTATTAAAAAATAAGTTTTTGTGGTATTGTAGGTAAAAATTAAAGGAGTTTTGACAGGATGCTGCGTTTGGATTTAATTAAAAAAAATGCCGATTGGGATGCTTATGATGCAATACTTATATCAGGCTGGGAAAATATGCGTTATGTCTCGGGTTTTGATGTTATTGAACACCAGATTGGCGAGACCTCAGGATATCTGTTTTTAACAGGTAATAAATCGTTTCTTTTAACAGATTCAAGGTATGAGGCGCAGGCTAAATCAGAGGCGCCGGGCTTTGAGACGCTTATTTATAAACAGGGGCCTGATGAAATATTATCAGGTCTGATTAAAGATTTGGCCATTAAAGTCTTTGCTTATGAGCCGGAATATCTGTTTTGTTCGGTTTTTAACAAGATACAGGACAGGATTGGGGCGGATGTCAATTTTGTCCCTGTATCAAACCTTGTTGAAGACATAAGAATGATTAAAGACAAGGTTGAGATTGGGTTGATAACAGCTTCCCTTGAGCTTACAGAAAGGGTTTTTCAGGATACTATGCATTTTATCAGGGAGGGGATAACTGAAAAAGAGGTTGCATGGTTTATTGAAAAACAGATACGCGAAGGAGGTGCGGATTCCCTTGCCTTCCCGTCCATAGTTGCTTCAGGGCCAAACAGTGCCATGCCTCATGCCATGCCCGGAGAAAGGAAGATAAAGGCTCATGAGCCTGTTGTTATTGATATGGGGAGCCAGTTAAATGGTTATTGTTCGGACATGACAAGAACTATCTGTTTAAAGGAGCCAACAGAGGAATTCAGGAATGTTTATGCCAGGGTCAAATTTGCCCAGGATGCAGGGATAAGGGCTGTAATCCCTGGCATTAAGAGTAGTGACGTTGATAAGGCGGCAAGGAGTATAATTGATGAATCACCTTTTAAGGGTAGATTCGGCCACGGGCTTGGGCACGGGGTTGGGCTTGCCACACATGAGGCGCCGTCTCTTGGTCCGAACAGGTCAATAAAACTGCTGCCCGGCATGGTTATCACTGTTGAGCCAGGTATTTATATCCCAGGATGGGGCGGTGTCAGGCTTGAAAACATGGTTCAGGTAACAGAAAATGGGTGTCTGGTTTTAAACAGGGATGAAACATTTTATGAATTTTAAAAAACCGATTAATCTTCATAAATTGACATACACGGAAATGACTGAGCTTGTTGTATTAATGGGTGAAAAACCATTCAGGGCAAGGCAGATTATGACCTGGCTTTACAGGTATTATGCCCATGATTTTGAATCCATGACCAGTATTTCAAAAACATTCAGAAAGCGGCTTGCTGATGAATATATTTTAACATGTATGGTCCCGTCCGAAATAGTCAAATCAGAAGAAGGGACAGAAAAATTTCTTTTCCCACTCTCTGATGGAGCTGCAATTGAAAGTGTTCTTATCCCTGATGGCGACAGACTGACCTTATGCATCTCAACGCAAGCCGGCTGCCGGATGGGCTGCCGGTTCTGTATGACAGGCAAGTCAGGTTTTAAACGTAATCTGACCCCTGATGAGATAGTCGGGCAATTACTCGCTGTAAAACGGTTTAAGGGCTTTAAAGGTAAAACAAATCTTGTTTTTATGGGTATGGGGGAACCACTTGAGAATTATGATAATCTAAAGAAGGCGCTTGATATTTTAATGGATCATTATGGTCTTTGTTATTCCCCACGGAAGCTCACTGTATCCACCGCCGGTATTATACCCGGCATTAAACGTCTTGGCAGGGATACTGGTGTAAATCTTACCGTGTCAGTCGGGGCATCGGATGATGACCTCAGAACCCGGCTCATGCCTGTGAATAAAAAATATCCATTGGGTATGCTTATGGATACCTTGAAATCATATCCGCTTGCCCCAAGACAGCGGATTACCTTTGCATATACCCTTATTCATGGGATTAATGATTCCCAAAGCCATGCCTTAAAATTTGCAAGGCTGATAAAGGGGATAAATTCAAAGGTCAACCTTATTGCCTTTAATCCTTATCCCGGATGCGAATTTCAATCACCCTCAAGGGAGAGAGTTGAAAGGTTTCAGTCAATACTTATTAAACAGAATTTAACAGTTATGATACGCGAGAGCAGGGGAAGGGATATTGATGCTGCCTGCGGACAGCTCCACGCACATATGGTTGATAATAATAAATAATCACGATTTTTTACAAATTTATCGTATAATATTGGCTGAAATCTGTTCTTATCCCAGGATTGCTCTGCCTGTGAGATAGAGTAAAGAGGTAAAGACCAGGACAAACAACATGGGTTTTAAGAGTAATCTGTATGAACCGATAAAATCAGCCTTAAAATAATCCTTTGTAACGAGAAAACAGAGGTGTACAGGGCTCATCATCATGCCCATATAGCCGAATCCATAAGCAAGAACAGAGTAGCTTAATATCTCCACTCCATGTACCTGTCCGTGAAGGATTGCAATTATCACAGGGAAGGATGTCCCCACAAAACCTATTGCTATGCCTGTGACCAATCCCGCGATAAAGGGCAGAATAGCTATTATTAATGTTACGGGTATATGGTATATCGTCAATTCATGCTGTACATCGGATATAATATTGGAATCTATTAAAACACCTTTAAAGGCCATTATAGCGAGTATAATCATGGCCATATTGACGGTGGATTTATCAAATAATGCCTTTTTTACCTGAATTATGGAAAGTCTGTTCGTCTTTATCACCCATATTTTTGCGAGGATAAGCGCTATCAGAAAATTAAGGTATTTTGGCCATACGAATGGAAAATTTATCCATTTTATAGCAAGGTTGAGCGTAAACATTATTATGACTACCATTATTATGGGTATCATTTCATAAAGGAATTTACCAATGTCTCCTTTTGAGGGATACTGTCGTTTGCCGGTTTCAGGGCACATTGGCAGTAAAAAGAGTATGCCGCCTGCCAGAACCCCAAGAGAAAGAGGGAATTGTGCCAGAATGAGCTGCCACGGTTTTATGTCAAGAAGGGTTATGGCAAGGAGTATACCAGGGTAAAGCGGCCACCAGTATTCCCATATGTGTCTGAACCAGTAATTTATAATTGTTTTGAGCTCTTTTGATATATTCATCTGCCTCGCGGTTGATTCTACCATTGGCGCTGAAAAAAGAGCGCCTCCAGGCATTGGAAGAAGACCGATAATTGCGGGAAGGGCGGCAAGTGTAAAACGATCCCCCGGAGATACCGCCTTAAACGTGGAGACTATACGTTCCATCTGGCGTCCCTGGTTCAGGAGCTGGCTTAATATTATTATGGCTATTATTATAATAGCAAGCCATAGCGCATCACTTGAAATAGTCTTTGAAAGGATTAAGCTGATTGTATCAACCGGGGTTTGTCCTGTCCATAATCCCATGGCAGCTGCTGCTGAAAAAAGACAGATAAACAAGGGGATTTTCAACCTGCTCAGTGCAAGGATAAGGCTGAAGATAAGGGCTATTTTGAAAATTGCCGGCATAATTAATGTCTCATGATTAATTTAATCTGTTAAGGGCTTTTCTGCCAATGTCTTTTCTGAAATAAACACCATCCCATGTTATTTTTGAAACAGCTTTATAGGCATTATCAATAGCCTTCGCAATATCGGCGCCCTTTGCGGTAACACCTAACACGCGCCCCCCGGTTGCGATAATATTTTTGTCTTTAAGTGATGTCCCTGCGTGAAAGGCTACTATTTCATCCATATCAGAGACCTTGTCAAGTCCGCCTATAACCTGTCCCTTTTCATGTTGGCCAGGGTATCCCTTGTTTGCCATTACCACGCAGACGGTTGCCCCATCATGCCATACAATGGCTATTTTATCTAAATTACCGTCAATACAGGCTTCAAGTATATCAATAAGGTCTGTTTTAAGAAGCATTAAAAGAGGCTGTGCCTCCGGATCGCCAAAACGCGCATTAAACTCCAGAACCTTTGGCCCATCTTCAGTTATCATGAGTCCGGCATAGAGCACTCCCTTGTATGGATATCCCTCTTTTTCCATTGCCCGCACAGTTGGTCGCATTATTGTTTCCATGATAGGCTCATACATTGCTTTATCAATAAC
>DAOWOC010000139.1 GCA_030642225.1 Deltaproteobacteria bacterium | reverse complement strand
TGAAATATGCTTGAACCCGGTTCAGCCCCGGCTGCATAAATAAACATCCTGTTATGCGGGATGGCTGTTCCCCACCCATTATGAGTATCCATCGAATCGGCAAAGAGTACTTCTATCTTTTCAGCTGGCCGCCAGTTAAAGATCCTGGTTAAAGTTTTATAGGCATCCTCACACTGCAGTGCAATATATGGAACAGCGCTTTGCAAAGATTCCTGAAATATAATATGAAAATGCTCTGTCTCTGTTTTTAATAATCTTTCATTAACAGGCATTAAAGCGAAAGCAGCTTTTGTTTGAAAATATTGCGAGACAAACGCTGTTAAGATAAAAACAATAATTAAAAATTTTATATGTCTGTTGATATTAAACAAGTTATCACTGTTCATAATTACTCAATTATAAGTGCTTTTGCAACAAAATTTACGACTATGGGAACAATCCAATACCCTGCCTTACATTATAATTCATTTTGGTGTTTTAACCGACAGGTAGCACAACTCTGATCATGAAGAATCACATGAAAAGCAGAACCAAAGGTATCCTTTAAAACTGAATCATTTATTTCCATGGGGGAGCCATGAAAATGCAGTCTGTGATTAAGACATGCCACCTGGTCAACATATGATGTGACCACCCCGATATCATGTGATACCATTATAATCGAGATCCCATCCTCTTTTTTAAGTCTGACAAGAAGCTCATAAAAATCCTCCTGAGCAACAATATCAATCCCTGTTGATGGCTCATCCATAACAAGAAGCCTTGGTTTACCGACCATTGCCCTTGCGATATTGACCCTTTGCTGCTGCCCCCCTGACAATGCTCCAAAATGCTCATTAACGTGCTGCTCCATGCCAACGAGTGCGAGGGCATTTAATGCGGCTGTTTTTTCTTTTTTACCAGGCCGCCTGAATATCCCAAGTTTTTTATAAAGACCAAAACAAACCACATCAAGCGCAGATACCGGATAATTTCTTTCAACATGCATCAACTGAGGCAAATATCCCATCTCCCACGGACGTTCAAGTGCGCCTGGTTTCTCTCCCAACACTTCTACGCTACCTCTGTCCGGCTTTTTCAAACCTAATATTGTCCTTAAGAGCGTTGTTTTCCCGCCACCATTAGGCCCGACAATACTTGTGATACTATTTTCCTCACAAACAAGATTGACCTCTCGCAATGCCCACACATGATTATAATGAACCCAAAGGTCTTTTATTACAATAACCGGTTTCATTAGTTAAGGTTATACCCCTTTTTTATCTGTTCAAGATTATAATTAATAAGATTAAAATAACCATCTTTATTCACGCACCCTGCTCCGCCCAAAGGATCAAGAAAGACAATCCTGGCGCCTGACTCAACGGCTATAATATCGGCTGTCTTTGAATTTATTCCTGAATCAGCAAAGATAACAGCCACATTATTTGTCTTTATATTATTCACGATCCTGTTTATCTTTAGAGGCGTCGGCTCCCTGCCGGGCGCATCCTCAATAACGCCCATGGATTTAAGACCGTATCTCTTTGCAAAATAGACCCAGGCCGGGTGAAATGAAATATAGTTTCTGTTCTCAAGCACGCTCAAAGTTTCTTGAATCTTTTTATGAAGTGTTTTTATTTCTAATGAAAACTTATTAAAATTTTCATTGTAAATGGGACTATTTTCAGGATCAATCTTTATCAGGACATCCCTTATGGTCTTGCTCATCTTTAACGCATAAAGCGGATCAAGCCACACATGAGGATTCATAGATGTCATATGGTTATGATGATGGTGATCTTCTTCCCCACTACCTGAAAAACCTATCAGATCAAGCCCTTTGGAAAGCTCCACAACGATAAGGTTACCTTCCACATTGGCCTTTATTAATGTTTTTGCCCAGTTTTCCAGACCGGCCCCGATCATAAAAAAGACCCGGGCATTGGCGATTATCTTTACCTGGCTTGGCTTTGCCTCAAACGTATGCGGGCTTGCATTAGGTGGCAGAAGGGTATGAAGTTCAACTTCATTACCGGCAATCGCCATGACAAGGGCGGATACCGGGACTATTGAAGTCACTACCCTGATACGGGCATTAGCTGTTCCATACATCAAAAAAAAGACCGTAAGGACAATTAAAAAAACTGTTGTATATCGTGATTTCATTTTAAATATCTCTTTAATTATATCAAAATAATCCTTATCCCATATTTTATTTTTTTTACAAGTCTTCTGTTTTCTTTTATATTCCAAATTAGGTTTTGATGATTTTATGAAAAATAAATTATACTGCTTATAATATCTAAGCAGCAAGTAACTTATATAGAAAAACTGAATTATTTTGAAATCGTTAATTTTCTATATCTATAAAAAGATATAGAACCTAAAACAATATGGAACCTGATAAAATAATTAATAAGGAGAAAAAACAATGGGAACAGAAGTGGTAATCATCGGCGCTGTAGCCATAGGCCCAAAGGTTGCGTGCAGGATTAAAAGAATAGCCCCTGATACTAAGGTAACACTGATAGACCAGGATAGCCATATCTCTTATGGAGGATGCGGAATACCATATTATATAGGTGGAGATGTCCCGGAACTTGATGCTCTCTACTCAACAAGCGCTCATGTCCCAAGAGACAGCTCTTATTTTGAAAACGTCAAAGGGGTTAATGTGAAAATCAGGACAGAGGCGCTTTCAATTGATAAAAAAAATAAAACCGTAAAAATACGTGATCTGCATAATAAAAAAGAAGAAAATATTAAATATGACAAGCTGGTTATAGCGACAGGCGCAACACCTGTACTCCCGCCGCTTCCAGGCGTTAACCTGCCGGGAGTTACTGTGGTTGCCACTTTGCACCATGCAAAAGCAATTAAAGACATGGTATCAAAAGGTCAGGTAGAAAATGCCGTGGTTATAGGCGGCGGAGCTATAGGGCTGGAAATTGCAGAAGCACTCACCGATTTATGGGGGATAGAGACGACATTAGTGGAAATGATGGATCAATTGCTGCCAACAGCTGTTGGTAAAGATATGGCCCTGCCGATTAAAAATCATATGGAAAAAAATGGCGTTAAAATACTTTTATCTGAAAAAGTAACGAAAATTATTGGTGACGAGGAAAATGGCGTTAAAGCGGTTGAAACATCAAATTCCACGATACCCTGCAATCTTGTAATTTTTGCCGTTGGTGTCAGGCCAAATTCCCAGCTGGCACACGAGGCAGGGCTGGCTATTGGAAATTTTGGAGGAATACTCGTTGATGAGCGTTTAAAAACATCTGATCCGGATATTTATGCGGGTGGAGACTGTATTGAAATCAGACATACGGTAAATGGTCAAAATGTACATCTTCCACTTGGATCACTTGCTAACAGGCAGGGGAGAGTAATCGGCACCAATATAGCGGGAAAAGATTGCAGCCGGTTCAAAGGAGGCGTCGGCACCTTCTGTATTAAAGTATTTGAACTGGGATTAGCCAAAACAGGCCTTACAGTAAAACAGGCCCAGGCATCGGGGTTTGATGTGGTCTATTCGGTTGTTGTCCAGCCGGACAGGGCACACTTTTATCCCACCCAGGAACTCATGTATATGAAATTAATTGCCGACCGGAAAACAAGGAGAATACTCGGAGCAGAGGCCTTTGGAATCCACGGTGATGCTGTAAAAGCAAGAATTGATGCGATAGCGCCTCTTCTTCAGTATGAAGCAGACATTGATGTAATCAGCAATCTGGAGGTTGCCTATGCACCGCCTTTTGCTTCAGCCATGGATATTGTAAACAATGCGGCCAATTCACTCGACAATATTATTGAAGGTATCCATGATCCGATTGATGCCATTGATTTTATTTCTGATTTCAAAAATTCTAATACAAGGGCTCTTGATGTACGAAGTCCTGTTCAGGCAGGCCCTTTTGTTGAAAAATATGGGAATAAATGGATTAACATAGATCAAAACATACTCGCCTCCAGGCTTAATGAAATACCAAAAGATGAAAAACTCTATTTAATATGCGGTTCAGGACCACGTTCTTACGAAGCCCAGCTGTTGCTGCGTAACAGGGGAATTAATAAAAATACAAAAAACGTTCAGGGTGGTATTGGAATGATCAAGCAGACTGACTATGACTTTGCTCCATAAAAATAAGGGACGATAAAAATCCTGACACGGATGATAAGGTTTTTAATATAAAAATAAATTGCTCAAAAAATACGCTTCAATTATAAGGGTATAAATAGGCAGGCACAATCACGATCAATTTATTTTAAAATTTATAACCTGCCAGTTAACAGAGATATTTGCAAAATCTTTAATTTCGTTCGAGTTCAAAAAAGACGAAAATTTTAACTACAGGAATACACTTTTGTATTTTGAGGATTAAAATTTAATCCTGACGCTGAAATCGAGCGATAAAAAACGTTTTGCAAAGGTCTCAAATAATTCTTATCATAAAGGTAATGATGTTTATAACATTTGAAGGGATAGAAGGCTCTGGTAAAACCACCC
>DAOWOC010000329.1 GCA_030642225.1 Deltaproteobacteria bacterium | reverse complement strand
ATTTTTATTTTCATAAATCAACAATTTAAAATTAAAGTTAAGGACATAGCTGTTTTGTAAATGAGGATAAAATCAAAACAAAAAAAAGCAATATATCAGCATTCAATATTATAAAACCATATTTCAGGCTTTATATGCCAAAATTGGCGCTCGGACTCTTTGCGCTTGTTCTGGTTGATGTCATGCAACTCTGTATCCCCTGGGTTATTAAATGGGCTGTGGATGATCTGGAACAAGGGGTTGCCACCACAAAAAGCCTGTTTAACTATGGCTTTTATATTATGCTGCTGGCATTGGGAATGGGGGTACTCCGGTTTGTCTGGCGATTTCTAATATTCGGATTTGCCCGTCTTGTTGAAATGAATCTCAGAAACAGATTATTTTCCCATCTTTTAACCCTGGATAAACCATTTTTTAATCGCACTACAACAGGCGATATTATGGCTCATGCCACAAATGACCTCTTGGCTGTTCAAATGGCAAGCGGTATGGGATTAGTGGCCCTGATTGATGCCATAATGATTACCATTGCAGCTACCTCGCTTATGATCTATATTAACCCGACATTAGCAGCTATTGCCATTCTACCCATGCCATTCATGATCCTTTTAGCACGTTTCCTGTCTAGAAAATTACACAAACACTACAAAAAGGTGCAGGAAAAATTCTCAAAACTCATGGAGTTTACTCGTTCAACCATTTCATCCATCAGGCTTATTAAAGCCTATAATCAGGAAACATCACAAACAGAACATTTAAATACCCTGGGAAAGGAATATGTAAAACACAACCTTAAACTATCCATTATTCAAGGCATCCTTTTCCCTTCTGCTATTTTTATCTCCAATATCAGTTTATTGCTGGTCCTGTTTTTTGGAGGAAGGCTCACATTAAACGGAATCATATCCAGTGGTGATTTTGTGGCCTTTATAAATTATCTTTTAATGCTGACATGGCCAATGATAGCTATTGGATGGGTTACAAATCTTTTTCAGCGCGGGGCAACATCCCTTGGCCGCATCCGGAATCTGCTTAATGAACGGCCTGTAATTAAAAATATTTCTTTATCAAATAAATTATTAAAACTATCAGGTAAAATATTTTTTAAAAACCTTACCTTTACCTATCCAGGACAATCCAGACCCGCACTGTCAGATATCAACCTTAAAATCGGGCAGGGTGTCCTCGGTATTGTGGGCAGGACAGGTGCAGGGAAAACCACCCTGTGCAATCTTATAACACGTATGTTCCCTGTACCTGACGATACCCTTTTTTTTGATGAACATGATGTTAATACACTTCCCCTCTCCCTGGCGAGAGGCATGATTGCATATGTCCCCCAGGATGTGATCATTTTTTCCGATACCATTGCAAACAATATTGCCATGGGCAGACCTGGCGCATCTATTGATGAAATTCAAAAAGCAGCAAATATCGCTGCAATACATAATGAAATAATGAAGATGCCGAATGCATATCAAACCCGCGTAGGAGAACATGGCGTTAAGCTGTCAGGTGGTCAAAAGCAGCGGATTACTATCGCAAGGGCAATGCTTTTAGAAAAACCTGTTATAATAATTGATGACGGGATGTCAGCCGTTGACATGGAGACTGAACAGGCAATAATTAAATCAATAGCCTCATACATTAAAAACCGCACCTGTATAATAGTTTCACACCGACTGGCTCAACTTGTAGATGTAAAGGAAATTATCGTCATGGATAACGGGAGGATCGTGGCACAGGGAGACCATGAAAAACTCCTCAAACAAAATTCATTCTATGCCACTATACATAAACAGCAGACAAACTCTCAACTTTAAGATGGAGATAATATGCAATTTGGATATGGATATTTTGAAGACGACCACTTAGGCGATGTAAGTGATATAAAGCTGTGGCGACGTATCCTTATTTATATTGCTCCGGTAAAAAAAAGTCTGTTTATTGCCATTATTCTCTCCATCCTGATAAATTGTTCAAGGTTAGCCCTCCCCTATTTAACGCGTATTGCCATTGATAAATACATTATCCCTGTTGACCCTGAATTATCCGGCAATATGCAGGGATTTTTGGATATTGTTATCATCTTTTTTTTAGTGATGATAT
>DAOWOC010000341.1 GCA_030642225.1 Deltaproteobacteria bacterium | reverse complement strand
GGATAATGACGGTATAACCTACAGCAAAGATATTGAAACAGGCATTATGATAGAAGTTCCTTCTGCCGTAATAATGGCTGATATAATGGCAGAGGCTGTCGATTTTTTCAGCATCGGCACTAATGATCTTATCCAGTATGCTCTTGCTATCGACAGAGAGAATAAGCACGTGGCCCACCTTTATCAGCCGCTACATCCGGCAATTCTCCGCATGATCAAACATGTTTCCGATGTTGCAAAAGACAAAGGCATTAAAATATTTATGTGCGGAGAGATGGCCGGCGATCCGATAAACATACCGATACTGATAGGTTTGGGGCTGGATGAGGTGAGCATGAACCCCCAGGCAATACCGATTGTTAAAAATATTATAAGGTCCCTTAACAATAAAGAGGCGAAACTGTTTGTCAAACAGGTACTCAAAAAAACCACAATCAGAGAGGTGGTTGAACTTGTACAAAATACTTACGGCGATATTGTATCCAATAAAATATATGAAGAGTAAATCTTGAAGACTGACCCGCCTTCCTGCAACACACATACGAACCTTTAGGGGAATTAATTTGACTGCCAAACACGAAAAAGTAGTTACTGTAAACAGAAAAGCCCGGCATGATTTCTTTATAGAAAATACATATGAAGCGGGCATGGTTCTGCGGGGGACTGAAGTCAAATCTCTCAGGAACGGGAGGGTAAATCTGAAAGATTCCTACGCAAGGATTAAAAATGGAGAGATTTTTGTTTATCAGATACATATCGGCGTTTACCCTTTTGCCCATGAACAAAACCATGCACCCTTAAGAACGAGAAAACTCCTTTTGCATAAAAAAGAAATAAAAAAGCTGTACGCTAAAGTAAATCAAATGGGCTTTACTCTTGTCCCGTTAAAAATTTATTTTCAAAACGGAAAAGCTAAAATAACCCTGGCACTTGCCAAAGGCAAACGGCAATATGACAAACGGGAGACTATCAGAAAACGGGAGGAAAAAAGAGACCTGGACAGAATAAGAAAAAATATAAAAAGTTGAAAATAATTTTGCGCGAGCCCTTCATAAGCAGTATCCTAATCCGCTGTCTGATAAATTTATACCTATTGCTGATAAATAATCAGTGACCTGTTTTTCATTTTCAACGGCTTTAATAATGTCCAAAGACAGATAATCTTTCCAGCGCATATCAACATAATGCTTGACCTGCTTATCCTTTATCCATTTATACTTGGGTTTTTGACTGCCGTGGTGCTCAAATTTCCAATATTCTATCTGACTGCTTTCAAATCCATATCCAGCCCATTCCATTAGGCCTTTGACTACTGTTTCAGTATCAAGCGCTAATTTTTCGTAAGGAACAACCCTGTAATCAAGATTATTGTTTTTTAAAAAAGATGTTATTAGCCGATTCTCCCACAGCCACTTATACAAAACAATAATGTGCGGCCCGGCATTGAAAAGCCTGAAACCAGCGCCGGGGAAATACCTGACGGCCTTTAAGCGGAGCTTGAAAATACGCTTTGGAGAATACTTTATCATCCAGCGTCTGACCAACGCTCTTGGATCACGAATCAGATGAATATATTTGAATTGATATTGCTCATTGTGCAGAAATCTGCCAACCCAATCGATTTTTTTTGACGTGTCCACCAGGGCATTAATTGATGAAGAATTAAAATTGTTAAATATTATATCATACGCATTATTAATGGTATCCGGATTAATACCTTTTTGTACAGGGCATTCGTCATCGTCACAGATGTGGCACAGAGGCCACCTGTATTCACAGCGCTTGGCATCTTCCCTGCGCAACCTTCTGACTTCCCCGATATGCATAACACGGGAATGGCTTCCTAGCAGCAAGGACAAAAAATGGGAGCCCGCGTAATTGGTAGACAAAATCGAAATTATTTTTCGTTGCATGGGAATAATAAACCTGGATACATTAAAAAAGAAGGCATTGTTAATTTAGTATAGCTGGAAGCCCATC
>DAOWOC010000057.1 GCA_030642225.1 Deltaproteobacteria bacterium | reverse complement strand
GGTGTCTGGGGGATATTTCTTTTAAAGCAGGCCGGGTGGAATAAGAAAAAAAGTCTTGGATGGCTTGCCTTAATCATTCCATGCCCTGTCTGTTTAACCGTGATATTCTTTACAATTGCATTCCTTTTTGCATTTTTCCCTGATTCCGGTCGTATCTCTATTTTTGGGGCATATGCCGGTTTTATGCTTTTAAGTTTTTTAAGCGCAACGGTTCTTTATCTCTTTAATACCGTAATAGATTCAACCCCTGAATCACTACTTGGAGGCTCAATGCTCTTTATCTCCGCCTATTTTATCTTAAGCGTAATTATTATGCCACAATTTGCGGATATAGATAAAATATACCGCATGGCTGCTTATGATAACCCGGGAATTGATTCAAATGTTTCAACCTTTTGGATTTTATGTATATTTATTGTAATTATTGCAATTGGTTTTTTTATCAGTAAAAAAAAGATAAAAATAACCCGGAGGTTATAAATTGGAAATAGGTGCGTTTGTAAAATCATTAATCTATCTTGTTTCAGGTTCTTTATTATATCCTGTTTTGTTTTTACTGGTCTTTCTTATCTTTTATCTGCTTATTTATTGCGGCTCTTTTTTTATGGAATGGCTTGATCGCAGCAAACTCACAAGGCTAACCCCGAAAGAAACAGTTTCCTTTTTGTGCAAAAAACAGGACATTGCTGCCTTTCCTTATTATGTTCGTTGTTATATTGAGGAGATTTGTTCCATAAAAAAAGACAATAATTTTATAAATGAAATTGAGATTGAAAATCTCCTCCAAGGCAGGACAATTGTTTTATGGAAGTCTCTTGACAGGGTAAAGATGGTGGTAAGGATAGGTCCAGGCTTAGGGCTTATAGGCACATTGATCCCAATGGGGACAGGGCTTGCAGGTTTGAGCCAGGGGGATATGACACGACTCTCATCAGATCTCGTGATTGCATTTACCACAACCGTGGTCGGCCTTGCAGTTGGTCTTACAGCTTATTTTTTTTATACTGTAAAAAGAAGATGGGTTGAGGAGGATATTAAAGATATTGAACTGATTACGGAAATTTTTGCCTTTACCCTTGGGAGGGAGAAAGAGCATGAAATATCTTAAAAGGAAAAAAAGCGCTCAGACCAATGATCTTGGCGATAATGATCCTTTAAGCGGTGTAGCCAACCTTTTTGACATCGGGCTTGTTTTTATCGTCGGACTTCTTATGATGATTTTTTCAGCCTTTCATTTAAGTGAACTATTTAACGAGAGTTCAGAAATAACAATCATGAAAAAGGATAATAAAGGCAATTTTGAAATAATCACAAAAAAAGGAAAAAAGATTGAAGCTGTCAAGGTAAAGGATAGTACTGCAAAGGGACGCGGCGAAAAACTGGGAATTGCCTATAGGCTTGAAGACGGTTCCATGATTTATGTGCCTTATAATAAAGAGGAATAAAATGAAAATAAGTATAAACATTATAATCCTGCTTTTATTTTTGCTTATAACCTCAAATGAACTTTATGCAAAAAAAACAAGCCTGGGTTTTTTTATTGGTGATTCAGATGCCTGTACATTTTATAAAGCACTCAAAGATATTAAGGATATGGATATTGAGGTAAGGATATTTACTGCCCATGATATCGGCAAAAAGGAAATCATTGATTTTATAAGCAGAATGGATGTGGCTGTTGTAGATATAATGGTTCATTATCCCTCTGACTGGCTCCTTGAAAATATGGCAAATATCAATAAAACGGCCAGGATATATGCTGTAAGAAAATCATCCCACACTAAAGATTTTCTTGATGCCGGTTTTATAATGGACAAGATAATAAGGAATTATTTTGCCTTTAATGATATCAAAAATTCTAAAAATCTCATACTTTATCTTGCAAACAAGGAATTTAATCTTGATGTTAGTTATGATCCACCATTCATAATGCCTGAAAATGCCCTTTATCACCCCTTGAGTCAAAAGGTTTTTGTGAGTATGGATAAATATTTTGAATGGTACAAGGGAACTGGGATTTATAAAAAAGATAAAAAATGGAGTTTAATCACAGCTTTTTCAACATTTCTTACTGAAAACAAAAAACAGCCTTTAGACGCATTGATAAATGCTTATGAAAAAAACGGGGTAAATACAGTAACATTTCTTTTTTCATTTAAATCAGGTATTAAAGCGCTTGATGCATTAATTTCATCTGAACCTTTAAAAAGTGGGCTTGGCAGTATTACAGGATTTACCTTTAAATTTAATTCCATATTATCCTCTGATTTTTTTGATGTTTTAAAAAAGGCCAATGTGCCGATCATAAATACGCAATATCTTTTTTTTACATCAAGGGAAGAATGGTTGAAAACATCCCAGGGGATATCCACGCACGGTCTTGCCTTCCAGTTTTCAATACCGGAACTCTCCGGCCTTGTAGAACCTACTGTTACAGGCGTAAAAATAAAGACAGAGGATAAAACAAATCAGGGATATATCTATGTGCCTGACATAAGGCAGGTAGAGATGCTGGCAAAAAGGGTCGCAAAATGGCATGTTTTAAAGGAAAAATCGAATTTTGAAAAAAAGGTGATTGTTATTTATTACAATCATGGCAGCGGTAAACAGAACATAGGCGCAAGTTATCTTAATGTTTTCAGGAGTCTGGAAAAGATTATCAAACGCTTAAAGGCCGAAGGCTATAATATTAAAGGTGATTTATCTGAAGACAGGATCAAAGAACTTATATTAAACAGCGGTCGGAACATAGGCTCATGGGCACCTGATGAGCTAAAGAAAATGATTGCGTCAGGGGATACGATTTCCATTGATATTGCAGAATATAAAAAATGGATTCAAGGTATTGATAAGGATTTTTTAAGCAATGTTGAAAAAGATTGGGGAAGGCCGGAAGAAGCCACAATCATGACAAATAATGGAAAATTTATTATCCCATGCGTAAAACTTGGCAATCTCCTGCTTGCCCCTCAGCCCGTAAGGGGGTTAACAGATGATCCTGATAAATTATACCATAGTCTTACACTATATCCGCATCATCAATACACAGCATTTTATCTATGGCTGAGGCATAATTTGAATCCTGATGCAATGATAAGTCTTGGCACGCATGGGACGCTTGAATGGCTGCCGGGCAAACAGGCCGGATTAACACAGAGTTGCCCCCCTGAAGTTTTGATGGGGGATATCCCGAATTTATATCCATATATTGTTGATGATGTGGGAGAGGGCATACAGGCTAAGAGGAGAGGCCGGGGTGTTATTATTGACCATGCTGTTCCTTCGTTTAAAAAAGGCGGCATATATGCTGAATATTCAAAACTCGCAGCCTTAATAAGTGAGTATAATACCTCGGACTCAGAGAATATCAAGGCCGCAAAGCTTGAGAGGATCAGCAGGATAGTCTTTGAGCTCGGGCTTGACAAGGATCTTGATCTTAAGAAGGTTGATGATGAATCAATTGAGGATATAGAACACTATATTTTATCCCTTAAAACAGAATTAATTCCATATGGGCTTCATACCTTTGGAGTATCTCCTGAAGGAAGAGCCCTTGAGGATACTGCCTGTGCTATTGCCGAAACAACCGACAAACCCATGGAATATTACATGGACAGGATTTCAGCCTGCGGGCCATCTGAGATGGATGGACTTTTGAGAGGCTTAAGCGGCGGTTATATCCCCCCTGCCTCGGGCAATGATCCTGTAAGAAATCCGGAAAGCCTCCCAACCGGCAGGAATTTTTATGGATTTGATCCTGAAAAAGTGCCTTCAAAAGAGGCTTATAAGCTTGGTAAAAAAGCTGGAGATGAACTCATACAACAATATTTACAAAAACATGAAGGCAAATTTCCCGAGCAGGTCGGTATTATACTCTGGTCCGTTGAAACCATAAGAAACGAAGGAATTAATGTGGCAACAGCCTTTAGTCTGATAGGTATGAAACCAGTATGGGATTCCAGGGACAAGATCAAGGGTGTTCAGCCCATACAAGGGGTTAAACTTGGAAGACCAAGGGTGGATGTGCTTCTGCAAATGTCCGGGCTTTTCAGGGATACTTTTCCGCAGGTGGCGTTATTATTGGATGATGCAATAAAGGAAGCGTCTGTTCTTACTGATGTTGAAAATTTTTTACAAAAACACAGTATTGCTATTGAAAAATCCCTGATACAAAAGGGATACGCACCTGATGAGGCTAAAAAGCTTTCCACCGTGCGTATTTTTTCTGCAAAGCCAGGATCATACGGTACAAAACTTGATGATCTCATATCCGCAAGCGGACTTTGGGATGATGATAAGGCACTTTCAGATGTCTTTACAAACATGGTCTCAAATGGTTATTCAAGGGATATCTGGGGGGAGAATATCAAAGATATATATAGAAAAAATTTAAAAAATATTGATGCTACGGTTCATTCCATATCCTCCAACCTTTATGCTACTATGGATAATGATGATATGTTTCAGTATCTTGGCGGGCTTAGTCTGGCGGTAAAAAAAGAATCAGGCAAGGCTCCGGACGTTTTTATATCACAGCAGAAAATCAGGGGTGATGGCCATATAGAATCAATTACAGCAACAATAGGCAAAGAACTCCGTTCAAGATATCTAAACCCTGAATGGATAAAGGGGATGAAGGCAGAAAAATATGCGGGCGCAAGAGAGATGGAACAATTTGTTGAGTATATGTGGGGATGGCAGGCCACTGTGCCGGAGAGTATTGACGAGGCAAAATGGGAACAGACCTATGATGTCTATGTTAAAGACAAGTATGACCTTGAATTAAAAAAGTTCTTTAACAGGGAAAACCCATGGGCATATCAGTCTATTGCCGCAAGGATGCTGGAATCAATCCGCAAAGGGTACTGGCAGGCAGAAGAAAAAACAAGACAAAAACTTGCGGTTGAATATGCTCTTAATATTATTGAAAAAGGCGTGGCCTGTTGTGACCATACCTGTAACAATCCCGCACTTAATCAGATGGTAGTTAACATTATATCAATCCCCGGTGTCATGTCTCCGGAAATGGCTGAAAAATTTAAGCTTGCCATTGAACAGGCCACAGAAAAAGATATTGACAGCCAGGTCATTGACCGGAATGAACTTTTGAAAAAAATAAACAGCCCGGATAAACAGGCTGAGACATTAAATAAAAAAGAGACTTCAGGAAAGGGAGACGATTTAAAGGTGGTTGAAGGTTACAAGATGGAGGAGATGAAAAAAAAGGATGACTCAACAAAACTTACAAGCTCAGGCATACAATGGTTTGCATCCCTGTTTGTAATATCTATTTTGTGTTTGATTATCTTGGGTATTAAAAGGAATAAAAAGAAATTTGAAGGAAATAAAAAAAATTAAATCAGGACAAAAAAATGAATGTACCAATAATTATAACTGCATTTGGCACAACAACCAGGGCGCACAGGACATATGACTTTTTTGATAATATATTGAAGCAGGAATTCCCGGACCATGAGATTATATGGGCATACTCCTCCCGCATGGTAAGAGATTTTGTAAAAAAAAGAAAAAATCATAACCTGTCCGGGCCTGTACAGATATTGGAAGATATTAAAAAAAATGGGCATGAGTGGGCAGTGGTGCAATCATTTCACCTGATTACCGGACATGAATTTTACAGGTTGACTGAAGAGGTAAGGTCATCTGATCTTCGAACATCAATAGGTCTTCCGCTTTTGCATAACATGGATGATTATAATAATGTTATAAAAAAAATGACCCCAACCATTTTAAGGCCTGAAGATGAAGCTGTCATTATTGTAGGACACGGCACGGATCATCCTTCATGGTCATCATACCTTGCGTTGAATCATCTATTGAAACAACGTTTAGGTTCCAATATCTATGTTTGCGTTATAGAGGGGCAACCTGCCAAAGAGGCGATAATTGATTCAATTATTGAGTCAGGGATCAAGAAAGCGCACCTTGTCCCTTTTATGCTGGTTGCCGGGACTCATTTTAAAGAGGATTTAATCGGTGATGAGGATTCTTTTAAAAATATTTTTGAGGCAAAAGGGATTTCAGTTACAGCTGAAACAAAGGGTATTGGTATGAACAGGGGGATCATGGACATATTTATTCAGCATATTAAAGATGCGCTTGAGGCAATACCGAAAAGCCGGTAAAAGGAGAATGATATCAAAGGATTTGTCATAGGAGGGGTAAAAAGCGGGTCAGGAAAAACCACTATTTCTCTTGGCCTTATGGCCTCATTAAAGAGACGGGAATTTAAGGTTGCGCCATTTAAGGTCGGGCCGGATTTCATAGACCCCGGATATCATAAACAGATATGCGGCAGCATAAGCAGGAATCTTGATGGGTGGATGCTCTCAAGAGAATACAATGTCAAGACATTTGCAAGGCATGCAAAAAAATCCGATATAGCAATAGTAGAAGGCGTTATGGGGCTTTATGACGGCTATGATGGAAAGAGTGAATCAGGCTCCACTGCACAGATGGCAAAATTACTGAAACTCCCTGTCCTGCTTGTAGTGGATGCCGCAAGTATGGCAAGAAGCGCAGCTGCGATTGTTCTTGGTTTTGAACGTTTTGATCCGAATGTTAACTTTCTCGGAGTGATTTTTAATCGTACAGGGAGTCTGAGACATCTTCAATATCTTAAAGATGCCCTTTGTGATATTTCAACAATACCATGTCTTGGCGGTTTTACAAGAAACAGTGAATTAACGATTAAAGAAAGGCACCTC
>DAOWOC010000335.1 GCA_030642225.1 Deltaproteobacteria bacterium | reverse complement strand
ATCTGCAGTAATGCCCCTTACTATCTTGCCGCATTGCCATACATCTGTGTTGCGGGCTTGAGTCATTTTACCTGCCACAACAGATATTTCGTTCTCAACTGCTGCGATTACAGCTATCTTGGGCCCTTTAATCTGAAAGGAGCGGTTTGATTGCATTTTCAAGGTCTTTTTTACTTAGATAACCCACATGTTTTGCAGTGATATATCCCTTGCTGTTAATGATAAATGTTGTTGGAATTCCCCTGATTCCGCCATATGCACTTACGGTCTTTTGATCACTGATCAATACTGGATAATTTATGCCGATTTTTTTGACAAATGATTTTATCTTGTTTATGCCTGCAGAATCTATTGAAATACCAAGTATAACAAGTCCCTTGTCCTTGTATTCCTTTTGGATTTCTATAAACCCCGGCAGTTCATGTCTGCATGGAGGGCACCACGTGGCCCAGAAATTAAGCACAACGGTTTTTCCATAATAATCGGACAATGAAACAGACCTTGCGCCAAGGTCTTTTAAATGGAAATTAAAGGCCTTTGTCTGTTGTGAGCATTCAACAGAGACCGTTATAAACAAAAGTATTAACAAAACAGTAATAAATTTTATTTTTTTCATTATTAATCACCTATTCAATATTCCCGAAAACATTAAAGGTAGTTGTATCTGGTATAACCATAGAGGATGCAAAGGCATCCAGAATTTCCCTTTTATTAATGTTTGCAGGAAGGGTTGTAAAATCAATCACCTTTCCCATGATCCCTGACAAATCCAGCTGTTTTGTAAAACCGGCAAGGCTAAGAGGTCTTATATTCCTTACAATAGTCATATCCTCTGATTTTACTGCCTTAAAATATTCACCCTTGGGGCTGGTGATATGTCTTTTGCAGGCATCTTTTTTAATTATAAGTCGTGAAGTAAAAAGAGGCAAATGTGCGTATACAACCACCCATGGCATTGCCCCTGTACGCCCTGAAATCAGTGAGGTCAGGTTTTGTTCCGTTGTCTCCACAGAGACTTCAACTGCCTGGCATCCCATCTCAGTCAGCATCAGCATGGACTGGCGATTTAATACATTAAACTGATATTCTGATACAAGTCTTCCTTTAATCCCCTTTAGTAAATTAAAATGAGCGATATTGGAAACAGTAAAGCCAACACAACCAAGCGGAACCGATGCCCTTATCAGTATCCTGAAATCTTCAAGATCATTTTCCTGTATAATGGTCTTCAGATTCCAATAAATTCTATTTCTGAATCTTTTTATAAGGCCTCTTTCCCTGTGCGCTGTCTGAATATTTTGTGAATTAAGGGGGATAATAATCCCGGCAAAGGTTGCACGGCTGATCTCTTTTAATTCATTCAGCGTTTTTAATTTTATAAAGGTCCCGGGCCTTGGCCTGTCAAGAGATTCCTTGCTGATAAAAGGCAAGGTGGCGAGCATGCGCTTGTTCCGTGTATTTGTTAATGCATTGATAACATCATCAGGGGGGTTGGTATTTTTAAAGACCCTGCCTCTCAGATCTTTTTGCATCCTCCTGCGTTCATCTATCTTTTCATCCACCTTAAATAACATATCATCCTTACGCACATCAACCGGCAGTTGCAGGGAAATGATATCATCCTTTTTTGCCTTTTGTACAAAACGGCCTTTTATTCGTATCTCCTTGATCAAAAAGGCATGCTGTTTGGTTTTGTTGTCAGTTGAAACACGGACGCGGTCTCCTGTGGACAGATTGTTATTCAGCTTGATTGTAATAAGATTTGTTACTTTTTTATTAGGGACAATCCTGCCAAGAAATTTACCACTTGCACCTAAAAGATGTGGTTCAAGAATTCCTTCCGCAGGAACACCGGGGAAATAACCATCCACATTGCGTCTTGATATGGTTTTTTTTAAAAGATTCATGGCCTTTTCAAGCGATTTATCCTCATCGCCAGGGGCGGCATCAAGAACAGTGCGATATGCTGCAACTACATTACCTACATATCCTGGGCCTTTCATCCTCCCTTCTATCTTTATTGCATTAACGCCTGCCTGT
>DAOWOC010000015.1 GCA_030642225.1 Deltaproteobacteria bacterium | reverse complement strand
TTTCTGGCAGAAAGGCTGCCGTTGTTCTGAAGGCAAAGCTGGATAAACAAATCAATCAGGCGGTCAGGCATATCAATGATGTCCTGAATCGCCCTTTTGGTATTGTCATAGTTGACAAGGAAACTGAGCTCTTCGACAAGTTCCTCTTCTATGGTCTTGCGCACAAAATCATACAGAGCTTCCGCTTGTGCCGTCATATCCATGTATTGATACCAGCATGCCGTATCGTTTTCCACCGTCATTTGCCCAGCATCATCCAGCCTGTATTCGATTAACTGTAACAGCGACCGGGAAAAAGTTTCCAGAGAGGCATCGTAGTCAGCCGGTTTTTTGAGCATCACTGCTGAGACGGGGAACATCAATCCGCGTGGCACCATTCCCTGGATTGAGAGAATGTTGTGTATCAAAAATCGATGAATGTGGCCGTTTCCATCCTCGAATGGATGCATGAAGACAAAACCATAGGCTATAGCCGCCGCATGAATCACCGGTGACACATTTCCGTCTTTCATTCGCTTGTGTGCAACAATAAGCCCCTTCATCAGGTCTGACAGATCTCCCGGCTTTGGACAGATAAAATGAATAACCTCTTTTTGATAGGATACTGTTTGGCCTACATAATTTTGGGTGGCCCGGTAATCGCTGTCTTTGAAGCGTGGGTCGACAATCCGGTTTTGCAGGTCGATCAACAGCTCCTTTTCACAGAAATCCTCTTTTTCAGCCAGTTCCAGAGAGACGATAAACTTTTCAGTGCGTAAGGCGTTGGGTTTTATATGCTCTATTTCAAAAGAGGATTTCGTCTCCTTTTTGTAGAGGTAACTCAACGCCCTGCGGAGCAGTTCCGGCGGATAGGACGTGACAATATCTTCACATCTTTTTCGTAAGTCAGCGGAATCCATTTTTTTGAGTTCGTCCGTTTTCCTGATGATCGGACAGAATTCCTTTGGCCCAAGAAGATTATTTACAACCCGGTGCCGCTGGGATTTCTCACCATCTGTGATTGTGTAGTATGCCTTTGGCTCCAGCGCTTCCACATAGTTTCCCGCAGTGATATTCTCGATGGGAAGCTGTTTCTCAGTCAGGAACTCATAGAAGAACCAGATTCTTCGGGCATACTTCCCGGTTGGCTTGGATTTTATATAGTCGACAATATCAGTCTCGGGCACAGCTCCGAAGATAAGATTCAAAAGGCTCATGTTGACGCCATCATATTTCAATGCAAACTCGAGATGATCGCCGACCTTATCTCCTGGCCAGTACTGTGCTCGGAAGACCTCTTCGATAGATCCATCCTGAACCTTTGAGTGATGAGTACCCGCTGCCGACACAGAAGAAATGTGCCAATTGGGTATAGCTGTAAGCTCAAGCCTTTTTAACAGGTGAGCATAACCAGCCGGGCGAACCTCCAAAACGTTTATTTCCATGGACTGACCTCGTAAAATTGTTATTTCACTATAAATATAGATAGATTTGAACTCAATATCAACTAAAACAATTATTTTATGGCATAAATCCGCAAAAATGATTATCGACGTACAGTGGAAACTTAGATAACGACCGTCGTCTGCAAAAACAGTTATTAGCGTGCTAAAACAAATATATTCAGCCGTATCTCCGAATAAATCATTATTCAAGCCGCAGATGTAGAAACCCCTTTCCACGCTTTCTGTCATCCGACATTAACCCTATGTGTCAGGGTAGTTGTCGCCTCAATTGAAAAAAAGTTTACAATTTAGATTTTCCTGATTCAGGCCGACCCCTTTTCATCATATTTATTCCACTTAACCATGATTCCTTTCAGCTAAACCTTTGACAGTCAGTAATTTATTATTATATAAAATATAGTTCTGTTCTTATGGTATTTATAAAAAATTATTATTTAAAGTGAGTTAATGACATGCAAGAATTTCCAAGGATGAAAAGGCTTCCTCCCTATGTTTTTGCTCAGGTAAATGCATTAAAAATGGATTTACGCCGGACAGGAGAGGATATTATAGATCTTGGGATGGGAAATCCCGACCTTGCCACACCGAGACATATTGTTGAAAAACTGGTCGAGGCCGCAGGGAAAGAGCATAACCACCGCTATTCTGCTTCTAAAGGGATAACCAAGCTCAGGATGGCTATTTCGAGCTGGTATAAAAGACGTTATAATGTGGATATAAACCCTGATAACGAGGCAATAGTCAGTATGGGTGCAAAAGAGGGTTTAAGTCATCTTGTCCTTGCCATGGCTAATCCGGGTGATGTTGTATTTGCTCCGAACCCGACCTACCCTATCCATCCTTATTCAGCAATAATAGCCGGTGCCGATGTCAGGAGTATTCCTATCGGACCGGATAGTGATTTTTTTGAGGAACTTTTAAAGGCTACACGTCAGACATGGCCAAAGCCCAAGATACTGATTATCTCTTTTCCACATAATCCGACTACGCAGATAGTGGATATTGATTTTTTTCAAAAAATAGTTGATTTTGCAAAAGAGCATAATATCTGGGTGATACATGATTTTGCCTATGCTGATTTAACTTTTGATAATTATAATGCCCCGAGTTTTATGCAGGTTCCAGGGGCAAAGGATGTTGGAGTTGAGCTTTTTTCAATGTCTAAAAGTTATTCCATGCCTGGATGGAGGGTTGGTTTTTGTGTGGGCAATAAAACAATGGTAGATGCCCTTACCAGGATTAAAAGTTATCTTGATTATGGGATGTTCCAGCCGATACAGATAGCTTCTATCATTGCACTTAATGGTCCGCAGGAATGCGTTAAAGAAATTGTGGATATATATAAACACCGCATGAATGCTCTTGTGGATGGTTTGAATCGGATAGGCTGGAGTATTGAAAAACCTAAAGCCACGATGTTTGTATGGGCAAAAATCCCTGAACAGTTTAGTCATATGGGGTCTGTTGATTTTTCCAAGATGCTTATTCGTGATGCAAAGGTAGCGGTATCTCCGGGGCTTGGGTTTGGTGAATATGGTGATGGTTATGTGCGGTTTGCCCTTGTGGAGAATGAAATGCGTATAAATCAGGCATTAAGAGGTATAAAAAAGATTCTTTTATAATGGATAAAAAAATAATAAATATAGGTATAATAGGTTTTGGCGTGGTTGGAGCCGGCACTGTACATGCATTGCAAAAGAACAGTGACCTTATCATGAGAAGACTTGGGGCAATAATAAAGGTTAAAAAAGTGGCTGATCTGGATATTGAGACAGAGCGGTCAATATCTCTTGATGCGGGTGTGCTTACATCGAATGTGGATGATATCCTGAATGATCCTGAAATATCCATAGTGGTTGAACTTATAGGCGGGATAGAACCGGCAAAATCTTTTATACTGCGTGCCATGAAGAATGGCAAACATGTGGTTACCGCGAACAAGGCATTGCTTGCTGTTCACGGCACAGAACTTTTTGATGCTGCAAAAAGGTTTGGCCAGGACATTATGTTTGAGGCGAGTGTCGGAGGGGCAATCCCTATAATACGGTCTATCAAAGAGGGACTTGCAGCCAACCGGATTACAGAATTGGTTGGTATTCTAAACGGCACTGCCAATTTCATTATGACAAGTATGACAAACGACCGCAGGTCCTTTAACAAGGTTTTAAAGGAGGCACAGGGGCTTGGCATAGCGGAGACAGACCCGACACTTGATATTGAAGGATGGGATGCTGCGCATAAAATAGCAATTCTTGCATCTTTGGCCTTTGGCACTCCTGTCCCATTTGAAAATGTTTATGTTGAGGGGATTAAAAATATTTCTCCTGAAGATATTGAATATGCATCTAATTTTGGTTACTGTATTAAACTTCTCGCAATGGCCGGGTGTGATGGAAAAAACGTTGAGGTACGCGTTCATCCGGCGATGATTCCTTATGACAGCATGCTTGCAAATGTAAACGGGTCTTTTAATGCCTTATCTATCCATAATAATGCAGCTGATGAGATATTCCTTTATGGTCGTGGCGCAGGGGCGCTTCCTACCGGCAGCGCTGTTGCCGGAGATATTATTGAACTTGCCCGTCAGATCATGTTGAACATAGAAAACAGGGTTCCTTCTCTTGGTTTTCAGCATGATTCTGTTATATCCTTATCAGTAAAACCAATGGAGCAGGTGTATAGCAAGTATTATTTCAGGATAAATGCTGATGATAAGCCCGGTGTTCTTTCCAGCATATCAGGCCTACTCAGCATGGCCGGTATCAGTATAGAGTCTGTGCTGCAAAAAGGGCGAAACAATAAAGGCGGGGTGCCCATAGTCCTTTTTACTCACGAGGCCATGGAAAAAGATGTGCGCAGCGCTATTTTGGAAATTGAGAAACTAAAAGTTGTTAACGGTCATGTTCGTTTGATAAGAATTATGGAAGACTGAGGCATGCTGTATGAAAAAATATATTATACTCCTTGGCGATGGCATGGGAGATTATGGAATTGATGAGCTTGATGATAAAACCCCGCTTTTTTACGCTGCAACTCCTAATATGGATTATATGGCTGACCGCGGACTTTTTGGGAGAGCCCGTACTATCCCGGAAGGGGCTGAACCTGGGAGCGATATAGCCAACATGAGTGTCCTCGGGTATGATCCCCTTTTATATCATACCGGCCGGTCTCCATTGGAGGCGGCATCAATGGGCGTTGAACTGGCGCAGGATGAAATTGCATTCAGGTGTAATCTTGTTACGCTTGACACCTTTATGAACAGCGTGATTATGGATGATTACAGCGCTGGTCATATAAGCACCAAAGAGGCACAAATAATTATTAATGATATACAAGCCGAATTGGGGACAGAGGCATTCAGATTTTATCCAGGTGTAAGTTATCGGCATCTAATGGTATGGAAGTGCGGGATAGATACATTAAAAACCAGGCCGCCGCATGATTTAACCGGACAGGATGTATCTGAAATTCTTAAAGATTATAAAATATCTAAAGAACTTTATACCCTGATTGGGCATGCAGGAGAGATACTAAAAAAACATCCTGTTAACTTAGACAGGATTAATTCAAATAAAAAGCCTGCAAATGCTATCTGGTTATGGGGGCAGGGACGCGCTCCTGTCATACCTTCCCTGAAAAATCTTTACAACCTTGAAGGCGGTATGATTTCTGCTGTGGATTTATTAAAAGGGCTTGGAATTTATGCCGGTTTAAAGCCTGTTAATGTTTATGGGGCAACCGGATATCTTGATACCAATTACAAGGGCAAGGTGGATGCTGCCCTTGATATCCTCTCTGAAGATGATTTTGTTTATATCCATATTGAAGCGCCTGATGAGGCATCACATAAAGGCAATCTTAAAGACAAACTCAAGGCGATCATGGATTTTGATTATCATATAGTCGGCCCCATGCTTTCATATGCCCAAAAAACAGAAAACTGCCGCATACTCCTTTTGCCTGATCATTACACCCCTGTATCAATGATGACTCATACGTCTGAACCGGTTCCATTTTGCCTTTTTGATTCATCGAGTCATAAAAAAAAGATAAGGACAACGGGTTTTAATGAATCAGGGGCAGAAGCAAGCGGTTTATATATAGACAAAGGGCATGAATTATTGCCTTTGTTACTTGGGAGTGAAATTTAATATGCTTATTATTCCTGCTATAGATATAAAGGATGGACAATGTGTCAGGCTTTTTCAGGGTAAAGCCGACAAGGTTACGGTCTTTGATGAAAATCCTTTATTGATGGCCAGAAAATGGAGAGATATCGGCGCCAAATTATTGCATGTTGTTGATCTGGATGGCGCTTTTAATGGTATCCCTGTTAACTCAAAAATTATAAGAAATATTATATCGGATATTGATATCCCTGTACAGCTTGGTGGCGGGATCAGGGATATGCAGACTATTGAAAATTATCTTGCACTCGGTATAAACAGGGTGATTCTGGGGACAATAGCTGTGAAAGACCCTGGATTTGTTTTACAGGCAGCAGAACGATTCCCCGGCAGAATCATGGTTGGGATTGATGCGGTAAAGGGTATGGTGGCGATAAAGGGCTGGACAGAAATAACTGATATCTCTGCAATTGAAATGGCTCTTAAAATGGAAAACAAAGGCGCAGCCGGTATTATATATACGGATATTGAGAGGGATGGGGCTGAGACAGGGCCTAATATAGCAGCGACACGGGACATAGCCGATGCTGTTAATATCCCTGTGATTGCTTCAGGCGGCGTATCTGATCTGAAAGATATAAAAAATATTTTACCCCTTGAAAAACATGGCGTTAAAGGCATAATAACCGGCAGAGCCATATATACAGGCAGCCTTGATTTAAAGCAGGCATTGGATTTTGTATCAAATTTTCATGATAGCCCATTGCCATAATTGGTTTGAATGGTTAAAATCTTAACTAATACATTAACTATTTTTTAATTAATTTGTTTTTATAATCTCAGGGTTTTTATGCCTCAAATCTTTGATAGAGATATTGTTGAAGATATCCGTGCCCGTATAAATATTGGCTCTGTAATATCTGAATATATTCCTTTAAAACAATACGGCTCAAATAATTTAAAGGGCCTTTGTCCTTTTCATCAGGAAAAAACCCCGTCTTTTAATGTCAATATATCCAAACAGATATTTTATTGTTTCGGATGTGGAACAGGCGGCGATATCTTTTCATTTTTAATGCGTTATCATTCCATAAATTTCCCCGAAGCATTAGAAATGTTAGCAAAAAAGGCAGGGGTAACACTCCCTGAAAAAAAAATGAGTCCCGCCTTGTTTCTTCAGGCCAACAAAAGAAAAAGGCTTTTTGCTCTCAATCATGAGGCTATGATTTATTTTCAGGAACAGCTGCAAAAATCAGGTAAACAAAAAGGGTTGGAGTATCTTAAAAAAAGAGGGCTTGGTTCTGAGATAATTGATAAATTTTTTATAGGATATGCCCCAGATGGATGGGAAAATCTTATAATATATTTGAAAAAGAAAGGCTATACCACAGCTGAGATATCAGATGCAGGCCTGATTGTTCAAAGAAATGATGGCGGATATTATGACCGTTTCAGGGGACGGATTATTTTCCCAATCCTTGACAGAGATAATCAGGTAACAGGTTTCGGAGGACGTTCACTTGACGGGCAGGAACCTAAATATCTGAATTCCCCTCAGACCCCTGTTTTTAATAAATCAAGGCAGCTATATGGATTTCCACAAGCATCTTCTGTTTTTCATAAGGTTAAAAAAGCAATTATTGCAGAGGGATATTTTGATCTTATCGCATTAAACATTGCAGGTATTGATTGTGCAGTGGCAACACTTGGTACTGCCCTGACAAAGGCTCATCTGCCATTGCTTAGAGGCAGGGTTGAAACCCTTGTAATCCTTTTTGATGGAGATGAAGCAGGGATAAAGGCTGCCTTCAGAACCGCCCCCATACTAATTAATGAATCTTTTGAGTCAAGGGTGGCTGTCTTGCCTCAGGGACATGATCCCGACAGTTTTCTATCATCAGAAGGACATCATGCCCTTGAAATTATAATAGATAACGCCCCTTTGATATTTGACTTTTGCCTTGAAAATTTGATTTCAAAAAACAGCCGGTCCATGGAAGGTAAGCTAAAAAGTGTTGAGGAATTAAAACCCTTATTGACATATATCACTGATCCTGTTAGAAAAGATACCTTTTTGCAGAAGGCTGCATTCAGGCTCGGCATCCAGTATCATATATTAAAGGAATCAATAAAATCTTCTTACAACAGAAATGATAATATCAAGACAAATGCGAGTCTTCCATCCTGCCTTACAAGAGAGGAGGAATATATTGCAAGGATGATGCTTGTGGAGCCTGCCACAATCAAGACATATATTGAAGCAGGTCTTATTGATAAGATCAGCAATACAGGATATGGAAAAATTATTCACTGGATAATTGATAATTACAGTGATGATACCGGGTTTTCTTTTTTACAGTGCGTAGAAGCTCTACAGGATGATAATCTTAAGGCTTGTGTCTCAAGGTTGATTATAGAAGAAAATTTATTACCGTCGGAGTACAGGCAACTTATATTGTCCGATACGCTTAATTATTTAAAAAAGAAGGGTAGAAAAGAGCCGCTTGAAAAATTGCAGATGGCCATAGAAGAGGCTGAAGCACAAAATGATATAAGTGTATTAATGAAGCTTCTATTGAAAAAACAGTCTCTTCAAAAAGAAAATATTATGTGAAATTATTTTTTAAAAGTTACAATAATAATAGGGTAATCAATATTTCAGGGAGTGTGAAATCTTATGGGCAGTAAACCCAAAGTGGAAGATATGCAGCGCTTAATATCTATTGGCAGAGAAAAAGGTTTTCTTACCTATAAAGAACTTAACGATGCCTTACCGGATGATTTTGTGACATCTGACAGGATGGATGACATGATTATGATTTTTGATGAGATGGATATCCAGGTTGTTGATGACAATAAAAAGATGCCGGTGATTAAAAAAGAGATTATAGAAGAGGATGATAGTGAAGATAGCGTTGTCTTAAATGACGCAGATTCCGGAAAAGTGACTGACCCTGTTAAGATGTATCTTAAAGAGATGGGCATGGTCCCGCTCTTAACAAGGGAGGGTGAGGTTGAGATAGCAAAGCGTATAGAAAAAGGCATTAATATAATGACTAATGCTATTCTTTCAACCCCTTATGGGATAAGAGAAATAATTGAACTCGGGAGAAATATCCTTGATGGCAAAAAGGCTATTGAGGAACTGGTGCTTAAAGAAGAAGCACAAAATGATATTGCTGATGAAGAACAGGAGGTTGAGTTTATAATCCCTGATGGTGATGAGTGCGGCATAAATATTAGTTTACAGGATTTGCAGGAGACATTGAACCAGTTAAAGGAAATAGAGGTGCGAATGTCTGAGCTTCGTGCAAAAAAAGATATGGAGGGAAAAGTATCAAAAGGTATAAATGGATATGAAAAAAAGATAAGAGAAAATCATGAGAATATTTGCCGATTGGTGCAAGGCCTAATGCTTGAAAAAGAGGAGATTGACTTTATTGTTGAAAAGCTCGAATCTAATTTTAAAACCATGCAGCTGAGTGAAAGGGCGCTGACTAAAAATGTTTGTATATGCGGGCAATCAAGATTTGAGATAAAACATATCTGTTCTTTGCTTCAGAATAATGATAAAGAGGCGACTCTGAAATGTCAGGAAATGGATATAACTATTGAAAGTATGCTTGAGATTGGCGAGGATGTTGAGAAGCATGAACAGGTGATTAAGAGGATTGAAGAAGAAGTTAATATGGAGGCAGTTAGCCTTAGGGATACCATGAAAATTATTTATCACGGAAGTGATATGAGTGAGGATGCCAAAAGAGAGTTGGTGGAGGCAAATCTCAGGCTTGTAGTAAGTATTGCCAAAAAGTATACAAATCGCGGTCTTCAATTTCTGGATTTAATCCAGGAGGGTAATATAGGTCTTATGAAGGCGGTTGATAAATTTGAATATCAGCGGGGTTATAAATTTTCCACCTATGCCACATGGTGGATACGTCAGGCTATTACCCGCGCTATAGCAGATCAGGCCAGGACAATACGTATCCCTGTTCACATGATTGAGACAATAAACAAGCTTGTCAGGACGTCACGTTATTTATTTCAGGAGCTTGGCAGGGAGCCTACCCCTGATGAAATAGCTTTGCGCATGGATTATCCCCTTGAAAAGGTACAAAAGGTATTGAAAATAGCCAAGGAACCGATATCCATTGAAACCCCTATTGGAGAAGATGAGGATAGCAGCCTTGGTGATTTTATTGAGGATAAAAGAATAGATTCACCAGCTGAGGTTACTATCAATTTAAATCTTTCTGAACAGACAAGAAAGGTACTTGCCACTCTTACCCCGAGAGAAGAAAAGGTATTAAGAAAACGTTTCGGGATTGGTGAGAAGGCGGATCATACACTTGAGGAGGTTGGCCAGGATTTTTCAGTAACACGAGAACGTATAAGGCAGATTGAAGCCAAGGCATTGCGAAAACTCAGGCATCCGAGCAGAAGGCGTATACTCAAATCATTTATTGAAAATTGAGTTAAAGGATATTTTAACTTGACAGTCACACTCAGCAAGTATATTAAATATAATTCTTTCACAGATTATTAAAGGGCCCATAGCTCAGTTGGAAGAGCCACCGGCTCATAA
>DAOWOC010000289.1 GCA_030642225.1 Deltaproteobacteria bacterium | reverse complement strand
TATAGACTCAACTATAATTTTGCCAGAGCTTCTTGCCCCTTGCGGAATACTTACAAAACGAAAGCCGTCAGTGACTGAGAAGGCGGATATGGAATTTGGCTGGAGAATAGCCAAGGCGGTTGGCGATCTTGATATTGGTCAGTGTATTGTGGTAAAAGAACGGTCAGTGCTTGCAGTTGAGGCCGTGGATGGGACTGACGCAACTATCTTGCGCGGTGGCGGGCTTTGCAGCAAAGGCGCAGTGGTTATAAAGGTAAGTAAACCGAATCAGGATTTAAGGTTTGATGTGCCTGCTATTGGAGTCGATACCATAAAAACAATGCAAAAGGTAAAGGCTGGCCTGCTTGTGGTTGAGGCCGGAAAGACCATCCTTTTTGACAGACAGGCAACCGTTAATGAAGCTGATAGAGCTAAGATAGCTATTGTATCCCAAAAAATGGAAACAGGGTGATGGGAAAAATACGTTGTGCAGTTATTGGTGTAGGATACCTTGGAGACTATCATTCTGAAAAATATGCAGCGCTTGCTGACGTAGATCTTGTTGGTATAATAGACAGTGATTTTAAAAGGGCTAAACAGATTGCCTTAAAATTGGGTTCAACACCCTATAGCGATTACCGTGAAGTGATAAATATAGTTGATGCAGTCAGTATAGTAACACCTACAATCAGCCATTTTGAAATTGCAAGGGATTTTCTCAAAAAAGGGGTTCATTGTCTTCTTGAAAAGCCTATGACACAGACTATTGAACAGGCTGATGAACTTAACTTCATTGCCGGATTAAATGACCTTGTCTTTCAGATTGGTTTTCTTGAACGTTTCAATCCTGCTGTTGCAGCTGCCATCCCGCATATTGAAAGACCTTTGTTTATTGAATCACACAGGCTTCACCAGTTTCATCAAAGAGGTATTGATGTTGATGTGGTGCTGGATCTTATGATCCATGATTTGGACCTTATCCTTAGTTTTGTCCGTGAGATGCCTTGTGAGATAAAGGCTGCCGGTGTCCCTATTTTGAGCCAAAACAGCGATATTGCCAATGTAAGGATGGAATTCCCGGGGGGGTGTGTTGCAAATATTACTGCAAGCCGTATCTCTTTTAAAAATATGCGAAAATTCAGGCTTTTTCAAAAAAATGCTTATATAGGTATTGACTGCGGGGAATGTGTGCTTGAGATAGTAAGTCAGCAAGCAAAGAATGGCTTAAAAGGAGATCCTGACCTTATCTCCAAAAAAGAATCATTTGAAAAACAAGATACATTAAAGCAGGAGATAGGGTCATTTATAAGCTGTATAATAGAGGGAAGAAAGCCTGTAGTAGATGGTGTGCAGGCCAGAAATTCCCTTGCTGTTGCAATTGAAATAAATAAAATTATTAAAGAGAAATTGCAGCAGGTTCAATAATCCTGATGCTTTATAATAATTTAAATATGAAATCAAAAACTATACTTATATCAGCAGGTGAGGCATCAGGTGACCAGCATGGTGCTGAGCTTATAAAGTCTATACAGGCATTGCGTCAGGATATTTCTTTTGTCGGTCTTGGAGGGGCATGTATGGAGGCGTGTGGTGCGAGGCTCTTCGGGGACATTGATAAACTTGCTGTTATGGGATTTTTAGAGGTTTTTTCTTCCCTGCAATATATAAGGAAGTGTTTAAAAATCATGGTAAGGGCAATGGATAATTACAAACCTGATTTGTTGATTGTCATAGATTATCCTGAATTTAATATGCGTCTTGTTAAAGCGGCAAAAAAGAGAAAAATTCCTGTTTTATATTATATAACTCCACAGGTATGGGCATGGAGGCGGTACAGGATACGTTTTCTAACAAAAAATGTTGACCATCTCGCTGTAATCTTCCCTTTTGAAGAAGAGATATTTAGAAAAAAAGGTGGAAAGGCAACATTTATAGGCCATCCGCTTATTGATGACTTTAATAAAAAGGGTTTTAATCCCAAAGGATTCAGGGAGGACAATGATATTGAGCAATCAAGGGAATTGATCGCTTTATTGCCCGGCAGCCGTAAGGCAGAACTTGGTTTACTCCTTGTCCCTTTGCTTGGCGCTGCAAAAAAAATTCTCTTTCAATATCCGGATATGGAGTTTGTGCTGCCTGTGGCCCCCACCCTTAATTTTGATGAAGTCTTGAAAACTGTTGAAATGTCCGGGCTTCCTGTAAAAGTTATCAGGACAGAGAATATTTATAGTCTGCTTGGCGCATGCAGGGTTGCAATTATGGCATCAGGGACAGTAACCGTTCAGGCGGCTCTTTCCGGAATCCCGGGAGTTATTATTTATAAGGCATCTAATCTTACTTATTTTTTAGGTCGTTTTTTAATCAGGGTTAAAAATATCGGCATGGCTAATCTGCTGGCCGAAGAGACATTATATCCTGAATTGATCCAGGGACAGGCAACGCCTGATAATATAGCTAAAACAACTATGGAAATCCTTTCTAATACCAAAAGGCGGCAAAAGGTGATAAAAGGGCTGTCAGCAGTAAAAAAACAGCTTGGCCGGGGAGGTACGTCAGAAAAGG
>DAOWOC010000375.1 GCA_030642225.1 Deltaproteobacteria bacterium | reverse complement strand
TTTCCAGGATTTCTATAAATTTTTTTTCATCTATCCCTGTTACAAAAGATATCTCCTGATTTTTTTTATCTCCAGCCATTTTTAATGTAGCGGGAATCTCTTTTGTATCCACTGTTTCATCATCAGGATTTATCTTTAATATAAATTCTCCACGATGCCCCATGCTTGCCTTAAGAACAATTTTTATATCATCTTGTGAATCATAATTAAATGAGAAATGTCCCTTTTTGTCGGTTTTGCCGGTGAGCAGGAGTTTGCCATTGATATCGTAAATCTCTACAATTGAATCAATGCTTGGGGAGCCATCCGAGAAATATCCTTCGCATATTATCCTGTTTCCCTCCTGAAAGGCAAAGATATTGACCTTGTGGGCGCTGGCATTGTGAGTTGCGAAACATAATATTAAACAGATGATTATGTAACCCCATATTTTCATTTTTATCCTCTTAATGATCCTGATATTTTTATAAAAAAAATCCGGGTTTCCTGTAAATGGAACCTGTCCAATATTGGGAAAGCGGACTTTTTGTCATGTTATTAATATTATTTCATGTCAATAGCTTTAATCCAGAGTACTGCCCCTATCTCTATGGATTTCATGACGCCGTCTTTTTTTATCTTTTTTTCATCTTCATTGAGCGCTGCAAAACCCCACCATCCGGCCTTTGGAATGGCATAACAGAATACGCCGTTTTCATCGGCCTTGACAACCTGGGTAATATGGGCATCAGTAGGTGCTTTTACATCATTTGCCTTGTTGTAATACTCGACCTCAACCTCGGAATATGGTGCAGGCTTTCCATTAACCTTGACAATGCCACGGAATATATTGCCTGTCCATAGACCGTAAGGCCTGGTCAATGGAACGATCTCTGTTTTAATGCCTAACTCCTTATCCCATGCATCCTCCATGCCGAGGGCGTTGACTATTACTTTTGTGTAATGGATGATAAAACAATCCTCAGCAGGCTCCCAGTAAGGTTTTGGCTCAACATAAAATATATGGTCGCCTGGTCTTTTAACCGTATATTTTATCTGCCATGTTGTATGCCCTTTTACTTTATTTTTTTTCAATAAAGGAAGAAGGGATGTTTTTTTATCTCTTATGAAAACCCCGCAGACCCTTGGTTTTTCCATATCCATGTAATGATCTTCCATGGGGTGTGCAAATTGTATATCAAGGGTGACGGTCGAAGTGTCTTCGTTTGTAACGATGTCGTCTGATGGGATAATCATCCCAAAATGTGCCATTGCTAATGAGGTGAAACTTGAAACACAAAACAGACAGATTGATGTTATTAATACTAATTTTTTCATGGTTCCCTCCTTAAAAAAGTAAAAAAAATAAATTTTATTAAAAAATTGCAATGCCTTTAATAAAAAAAAGAAACCTTCTTGGCCGAATTATTGAATAATTTTTTATTGGTTAAAAAAAATTGAGCGCTTCGTGCGCACTTTGGAAGTTGTTTATTTATTATATTTAAGAGGTAACCCAGTCAAGTAAAAAAAGGGGGGG
>DAOWOC010000161.1 GCA_030642225.1 Deltaproteobacteria bacterium | reverse complement strand
GTCAAGAGGATTATCTTTTGTTTTTCCCTGCCCACCATAAGGGAAGATGTTTTAATAAGTGGCGCATGGTCCCTTTCCCCAAGTAATAATAAAAATTTTTTTCCATCTTTTTTTATAAGTCTCTGGCATGCTCTGAGGTCATAAAGCAGCCCGCTCCCTGTCTGGTAGCGGGCTGATGGCTCCTTGTTTATAAGTTTATCTATGATATTGCTTAATGCATCAGGGATTTTCCTGTTTTTTTTGTGAAGCGGTTCCTGAAATTCAGCAAGATGAGAGTGGATAATATCAAGTGGATCAGATGACGTAAAAGGGGGAGCGCCTGACAACATTTCATAAAAAATTATTCCAAGTGAATAAAAATCGGTAGTATTATCAATAGATTGAAGCATGCGCCCGCTCTGCTCAGGAGAGATATAAGAGATTGTGTCTCTTGTGAAATCAGGATCGTTTAAATACATACTAATTTTATGCACATCAATTATATGAATAAAATCAATCAGACAGACATTATTTTTCTCTTGTTCCACAAGAATGTTGTTGGGTTTTATGGCTCCATGAAAAAAACCGGCATTGTGGACAGTATCAATTATTTTTGCAAGGCCGCAGGCAATTTTAAAAAATGATTCAAGAGATATCTTCCCCTTAAATTTAATCAAATCAGTTAATGTTATTCCATAAAAATTTTTTTGGATAAAAAAAACGCTTTCATCTGAGATGTGCAGATAAAATGGATTTAAAATCCCTGGGATGGAAAAATCTTTGAATTGATTAAACTGGTGCGTAAGGTAGTTATAGTTATTTTCATGCTGCATATTCGGTTTAATCTGTTTTAATATCAGTCTGGTTTTGGGGTCTTCTTTTAAAAAGACATTAAAGATTCTTGCCTTAAAATTTTCTCCAATTTTGTCAATAATCTGGTACTCAGAGATGTCTTTAACTGCCATTCTGCCCATCATTTTGCCCTCTGATATGTTCTTCTAACAGTAAAAATCTGTTCTATGAGTCAGGATTTTTTATTAAGAATCTCCCTGAGCTTTGTGGAGAGCTGTATCATATTAAATGGTTTCTGGATAAAACCGTTTGAGCCGTGTTCTAACATTTCACTTATTTGCTTTGTAAGGGCATATCCGCTTGCAAAGAGTACCTTTATCTCAGGATTTATAGTTTTAAGGGCGCTGTATGTCTCTTCGCCTCCCTTGCCAGGCATTATCATGTCAAGTATGATAATATGTTTCATGGTATAGATATCAATGGCTTTATCGCCATTTTCAGCTGTTATAACCTTGTAGCCAAGTTCAGTTAATATCTCTTCAAAGGCCTCTAAAATATGTTTTTCATCATCCACAAGAAGGATTGTCTCATTGCCCGTTATTATGTTTTCAGGTCGGGCGGTCTCATTAATAACCTTTTTATCCGATGCTGGCAGATAAATATTAAAGGTTGTTCCTATATCTTTTTCACTGTAGACGGTTATAAAACCAAAGTGGTTTTTAATTATACCATAGACAGATGCGAGGCCAAGACCCGTGCCCCTGTTCATTTCCTTAGTGGTAAAAAAAGGCTCAAAGATTTTTTTCTGCGTCTCTTCATCCATGCCAATACCATTATCAGTGATTGAGGTTTTTACATATTTGCCAGGCGCAACATAAAAGGCCTTTGACTCTTGTTTATTAAAAATAATGTTTTCGGTCTCAATATATATATTACCGCCTTTTGGCATGGCCTGCCATGCATTGACATAAAGATTTAAAAATACCTGCTCTATCTGCCCATGATCGATATCAACTGTCCATAATTTTTCATGAAATTTTTTGTATATTTGTATGCCTTTGGATGTTCTTGCAAACATGTCTGTGCTTTTTTTAATAACATCGTGCAGGTCGGAAGGCCTGTTTTCATATCTTCCTTTTCTGGCAAAACCCAGGAGCTGTCTTGTCAGCTCAGAACCACTCTGTACTATCTGTTCAATACATTCCAGTTTTTCCTTGGCAGGATTATCCGTATCTATCTTAAGAGACGCAAGGGATGCATTCCCCTGGATACCCATTAAAAGGTTGTTAAAGTCATGGGCTATTCCCCTGCAAGGGTGCCTATCGCCTCCATTTTTTGGGCCTGAAATAATTGGGCCTCAAGCTTTTTGTGTTTTGTTATGTCACGGATAAAGCATAAAACAGCCGGAGCTTCATCCCAGGTTATTAGAACAGTATTGATCTCAACCCATAAGAGCTTTTCATTTTTATTTAATATCCTGAATTGGTAATAACCGGGTGTTGTCGCTCCATTAAATATTTTTTCAAAATTTTCCAGTACCATATTCTTGTCATCAGGATGAATATAAGTAATAGCATCAAATTCATCCAGGTTTTTTTCCGCATAACCCATTAACGATAATAACATTGGATTTGGAAAGTTAGCTTTATTGTCCTGCCATATGCAAATCCCGAAATTTGTATTTTCAAATAAAGACCTGTATTTTTCCTCGGATTTCATTAATTTTTTTTCAGCCAGCCTGCGGCTTGAAATATCCCTGAATACAAGAACCGCTCCTATTATATTTCCATCAGGATCTTTTATAGGTGCCCCGCTGTCATCAATAGGTATTTTTGTACCGTTTCTTTTGATTAACATTGTGTGGTTTGCAAGCCCGAGAATAATGCCTTCTTTAAGGATCCTTTCTATCGGATTTTCAGCCTTATTGCCTGTGGTTTCATTTATAATATTAAAGATATCATCTAATGGCAGGCCTTCGGCATCCTTGATTGCCCATCCTGTAAGTTCCTCGGCCACAGGATTTATGAATTTTACAGATCCATTTGTATCAAGGGCTATAACAGCGTCACCAAGACTTTTAAGCGTAGTGGAGAACCATTCCTCGCTTTCTCTTAGTTTTTTTTCCATCTTATGCTTGTATAAAGCCATTTCAACGGTAGTATGGAGGTCACTGTCTTCAAAGGGTTTTATAATATATCCAAAAGGTTCCGTAAGTTTTGCGCGGTTTAGTGTTTCAACATCAGCATAGGCAGTAAGATATACTATGGGAATAAAATAACATAAACGAATCCTTCTGCTTGCCTCAATACCGTCGATGTCACCCTGAAGCACAATATCCATCAGGATCAGGTCGGGTTTTTCTTTTTTTGCTTTTTTAACGGCTTCTTCACCAGAGGAGACAATACCCGCAATTTTATATCCCATGTTTATGAGACTTGCCTCAATATCCTTGGCAACGATCCTTTCATCTTCAACAATAAGAATTCTTTTGTCCTCCCCTGCGGGGTTTGTATTTGCCATAATTAAAATCCTTTAAATATTATGCGCCATGAAAATTCAGTAAAATTAAGGTGTTATCCCTTGCGATTTAATTGTAAGAAAAAATAAATGAATTTTAAATAATGAAGTATGCGTATGATAAAAAAATAGAGTCTTCTCTTATGATAAGCACAGTAGCATCGGGGTAATAGTACTATATACTATAAAAATATATTATAATATATATTATAATATATTAAAAACGCTATTTTATAATTTTTTTTAAAAATGGCGCTTATTTTTAAAGGCAGGGGGTAAATAATAATACCAAATAATAAATCACAAGTATCAAATAACAAATAAATTCCAAATGCCAAATTCAAAATAACAAACAAAAACTTAGGACATGAAGCTTAGGGCTAAATCAATTGCCTTTATTTTCTTTTTGTTTCTGCAATCTTGGGATAGCCGCCTTATTTTCTTCAAGGATATTTTTAATCTGTTCATCGGAATAGTTTAATATCCCTTTTAATATTTCTGCTGTATGTTGTCCAAGGTCAGGGGCTGTTTCAGGCTCACCTTCTATCATGCCTTCTCCCTCCATTTTAAAGACCGTGCCTACAGATTTATATTTTTGCCCCTTATGCTCCATCTCTTTTATCATGTTATTGTGAAATACCTGGGGGTCGTTTACAACCTGGGCATATGTTAATGCAGGGCCGGAGGCAATATCATTATCATCCCTGAAAAGTTTAACCCATTCACCAGTTGTTTTTTGACGCAGGGCATCTTCAAAGTGTTTTGTAAACTTTTCCTTGTTTACTATTCTGTTTATCGTGTTATTGAGATCCGGGTCATC
>DAOWOC010000018.1 GCA_030642225.1 Deltaproteobacteria bacterium | reverse complement strand
TTTCTGTTAAAAGATTGATCAATGAGATGCAAAATCTAAGGGATAATTTCGGCGCTGAGTGTTTCCTTTTGTCATATGATCAATTTACTTCAAATAAAAAATTTGTTGAGGACTTCTGTAATGCGGTTATTGATACAGGACTTAACAATATCCCGTGGTACTGTATCTCAAGACTTGATACTGTAAATCCCGATCTTCTCAGACTGATGAAAAACTCGGGGTGCGAATCCATGTGTTATGGGATTGATTCAGGCTCAAAAAAAACACTAGCCTTTACTCATAAAAATATTGACAAAAATCTGTTGTTACAGCGCGTAAAAGAGACAACCGAAAACGGGATCGTACCAACTCTCAGCTTTATAATAGGATTTCCAGAAGAAGAACAGGAGGATATTGATGAAACACTATCACTTGCTCTTATGGCCGGCATACTTGGGAACATCAATCCTTTAATTCAGATGCCAACTGTACTGCCTGGCACAGAGTTATGGAAGACTTACGGCCAATCTCTTGTCCGCAGAACAGATACTTACTTTTCTCTCGGCATTGAATTTAATAATGGGAAAAGATTTAAAGATGATGAAGTGTTGGTACAAAATAACCCGCTTATCTTCAGCAGTTTTTACAACCTGTTATGCAAAGGGGTCAATCTTGATGACCTTAATCTGATATCCTTGTATTTTGCCATAATAGTGAACCTTTATCCAAAAAGTTTCCTGCTTTTATCCAATTCTTTAAAAAAATCCGTATCAGGCCTTTTTATAGAATGGATAAGCTGGCTTAATTCACGCATGAAAAGAGATAAGCCTTATCTTACGCCACAGGATTGTTATAAATATTTTACAAATTTTGCCATGAAATTTTCAGATGGGAAAGATATAATTATTTATAAACATCTGAGAGATATTTTAAAATATGAAACGCTCGGCATAAAAGCCGGTAAATTTAATGTTAAACCATGTTTTTTAAATATTGATATCAATAACACAAATGGCTTTATACCTGTAAAAAACCATGGAATTATAATAGCTGAATTTGATTTTAATATCCCCGGGATTATAAGTGATTTAAAAAATAACATTATAAAGGATGAATATTCTCAAAAAAAGACTCTTTTGATCTTCAAACACTCTGAAGAAGAACTTGATATAACAGAAATCAATGATTTTGGTGTTGATTTTTTAAATATGTGTGATGGCAAAAGCTCATTATCCAAGATAACTAACCTGCTTTACCAGCATTATGGTTTAAATATGGAACAAGATATTTTTTTAAATTCGTGTATTGAAACAGCACGGGTTTTAGGTGAATCAGGATGTCTTGAACAGAAACAGACTGATTAAAATAATGAAAGGAGGTGAAAAAAATGCTGAAGATTAAAAACGTAGAAAAAAAAGTCTCTTATGCAGCAAGCTGTCACGCACCTGCATGCCATGCTCCGGCCTGTCACGCACCTGCATGTCACGCACCGGTATAGTCAGGAAAGAATAAACACTCTATATAAAATAAGGGGGGATTATTCTCCCCTTATTACTTTCATATTACAGTAATCAATTAACAGACAAAATAATAATATTAACTAATTTTAAAAAAGACCACAAATCTTACGGTATCCAATATAAAAGATGAAACAATCCATAACAGAACTTTTAATATGTCCTTCGTGTCTGCCTGCAGAAAAAAAGCTTATCTTAAATATCTTTAAAAAAGAGAATAAAGATATCCTCTATGGAGAGCTGAAATGCAATGGATGTGGAATATCATATCCCATAAAAAAGGGGATAGCTTTTTTAATTCCTGAAAATATCAAATCAGGTACAACAGACACCCCCTATGAAAACCTGTCTGCAATATCATCCTATCTGCATAGCCATTACGGCATGTTATCGGATGATCATGATACTGGCTGCGCTTATGAAGAATGGGCGTCAAAAATTAAGTGTGGCACCGGCCTGGCCATTGATATGGGTTGTGCTGTTGGCAGGATGACCTTTGAGGTGGCCTGCAAATTTGATTTTACAATAGGGATGGATCTTTCTGCGGGATTTATAAAAAAGGCCAGAAATTTTATAAATAATGGTTGTCTGAAATTTCAGACGATTAAAGAGGGCCATATAATGGAAGATAATCTCGTGAATTTTCCTGCAAAATGGGATAAGAAAAAAGTTGAGTTTATTGTAGGGGATGTCCATGCAGCCCCATTCCCGGCCAATTCATTTTCCTGTATTACAAGCCTGAATATTATTGACAAGATACCCTCCCCTTTTATTCACTTAAAAGAAATAAACAGGCTTGCAAAAAAATCAGGGGCACAGCTTCTATTTTCTGATCCGTTTTCATGGTCAGATGAAAATGCTGATAAAAAAGACTGGCTTGGGGGCAAGCATGATGGAAGGTTCAATGGCGACGGATTTAATAATGTATTAAACATTTTAAAAGGAAAATATAATATTTATGATCCGCCATTTTCCATTAAAGAAAAAGGTCATATCTGGTGGAAGATAAAGAAACATCAGAATCTCTTTGAACTGATCCGCAGCTGCTATGCAAAGGCCATAAGATAACCATGGGATCCGTATCCTCAAACTACCCTATTATAGACGGTCATGTTGACCTGATCTATGACATGCTCAGACATCACCCTGACAAAGAGCTTGATGAGATTTCAACCGGCCATGTAACACTGCAAAAAATGAACAAAGGCAATGTAAATATCATTGTAACCGCTCTTTTTTGCCCTGATGAAGAAAACGGACAAAATTCATCTAACAGATACCTGGAACATCTTATCCAGTCAGTAGAAAAAAAACTAACTCCTCTTTATAAAATCAGGACATGTGATGATCTTGATTTATGCTTTAAGGGCGATAAAGCGCCCGGCACAATCCTTCTTCTTGAAAATGCAGATGCGCTCATTGAAACAGATATTAACAGGCTTCGGGAAACAGGGATCAAGTCAGTCGGCCTGACCCATGCAGGCAGAAACAGGATAGGAGACGGGAACAATGTCCCTTTTCCAAAAGGGCTTACCAGCCATGGGAAAAAGGTTGTAAATACCCTTGAAAAAAACAATTTTGCAATTGATCTTGCCCATCTTGCAGAGCCTGGATTCTGGGAAATAATGGATATATTTAAAGGTCATGTAATGACCTCTCACACAGGACTGCGTCAATTTTGTAATATACCGAGGAATCTCTCATGGGAGCAGATAAGGGAAATCATTCAAACACGCGGCGGGGTTGCAGGAATAACTGTAAATCCTGAGATGCTTTCATCAGACAAAAAAGCCAATATAGACGATGTATTCAAACATATTGACTATATTGCACAGAAAATTGGTGTTGATGGTATTGCCATTGGCTCGGATTTTTGCGGATTTGATTTGACAGGTAAAGGCATTGAAGACATCTCAAAGCTCATAAGTCTGAAAAAAATCCTTTATACTCATGGCTATGATGCTGAAGCAATCAGAAAGATTATGGGAGAAAACTGGCGGCGTTTTTATTCCTCTTTGTTTTAACATTGTTAAAATAAAAAATTAATAAGCGTCAATCGCATCAAAAAATGCCTTAACATCCTCTTCATTATTATAAAAATGTGGGGAAATCCTTATCAAACCTGCCCTGTCTGAAACGATTACATTGCGTCTGCGCAAAAAACCATGAAGCTCCTTTGCGCTGCTTAAAGGCTTAAAACTTAATATTCCGGAACGCTCATTGTGCTCCATACTTGTCATAATGTCATAACCCCGTTTACAAAGACCTTTAAAAAAAAGATCATTCAACTCAAAAACTTTCCCCTTTATATTTTCAATACCGGCCTCATTAATAAGCTCTATAGAAACTCCAAAAGCATGCAGCCCCGGGACATTCAATGCCCCAGGTTCAAAACAGGATGCATCCGGCTTAAGATCAAGACTGATATTCAAAAAATCCTCATCATTTTTTACACTTTTCCAGCCAACGCTTACTGGACGAATAAACCTTTGCGCCTCTTTTGAGATAAAAAGCATAGCGGTTCCCATCATACCAAGCAACCATTTATAGCCGCCTGCCGAAAGGAAATGTATACCGCACTTTTTTACATCAATAGGTATTGCGCCGAGGCTCTGGATAGCATCCACACAAAAAAATATACCTTTTCTTCTGCAAAGATCGCCTATAGCCTTAAGGTTGCAATGGAATCCTGTAATAAAATCAACCGAACTGACAGAGATAATTTTGACATCAGGAGAAATGGCATTTTCCACATCTTTCACATTAAAACGCCCGTTATCACGCTTTATAAATAAAACGTCCACACCCTTTTCCCGAAGGTTGAGCCATGGATAGATATTTGAAGGAAATTCAGGCGCAGTCAGCAATACTTTATCACCAGGCTTAAGCCTCAACCCTTGTGCTATAAGGCTAAGTCCTTCCGAGGTATTTCCAATAAGGGCTATTTCATCTGATTCAGCATTGATTAAACCGGCACAAAGTCCCCTTACCTCCCCAATCCTCTCTATCCACTTTTCATGGCATAAAACACCATGATCACGGTATTGGGAACAAACTTCTTCGAATGCGTGTCCGGCCATTAGACTTGGGGGAGAGATAGCTGCATGATTAAGATACGCGTACTTTTTTGTAATTAGAAACTCATTACGGAATTTATCCATGATTATCAAAAATGAAATTTTTACAATATATTAACTTTTTAAATAATCAATAACATCCTTAGCACTATAATCTAAAGACGATTTTTTAACAATATTGACCACAGATGAAAAATCATCGCCAGAGGTTACAATCGGCAATTCCACCCCATACTGACGAATCTGACCCAATCCTATAGTTGCAAGCAATCCATTACAAAGACATACCTTTCCGTTTGCCAAATCACTGCTGCCGCCTTTTTTGAGATAACTATTTATTGGTTCGGCAGGGCAACGATAACCAACCTCAGTTTCACTCTTACTGTAAAGATGCCGCAAAAAACCAAGATCGCAAATCCGTTTTCTTTTTTCACGCTTTTCCATATTTGCAACGGTATTTTCAAGATCAACCACTTTAAAAGGGTATCCGGTTGATGATGCCTTAAAATCAGTAATAATTTTAATTTTTCCATCCATACACAATTGCAGCACATCCTGTTTTATTTCAGGCATTATCTCTGATTCACGGCTATAAGCAAATACAGTGCCTGCCTGTATTCCAGTAGCGCCCAGATCAAGTGCATCCTTTATTTTTTCAGGGGAAGCACGCCCTCCGGCTAACCAAAAAGGCCGGCCAATGGCTTTAATCTTGGAAAGATCAGGGATATCCTTTTGGCTGTATTCCTGTGGCGGCTCAGGATTAGACTTGTCAATCTTTCTTGGAGGGGCATTATGTCCACCAGCAATATAGTGTTCGACAATATAACCGTCAACAAGCCCTTTTGCCCTGCGGGCCAATGTTTTGGCTAAAATATCAGAAGAAATAATCGCAAGAAATCTGGGCCTGGACAATTCCGATAATTCTCCACGGCAAAACTCTTTTGGGTCAAAATGGCTGTAATAATTATAATTTTGTGTATTATTTTCAACATCGATTTTAAGCTTAACAGCATCAAGACGTGCAAGCCCGTCTAAAATCTCAGGGATGGATATAGGGATACCGCCCCCCATTAATACAAAATCCACATTGGCAAGCATTGCGCCAAATAATGAGGGAATAGTTGGAATCTGTATCTTTTCAAGATAATTAATCCCCACCAAACCATCATGCCCTTCCTTGGCAAGAAACACCTCCGCAAAATTAGCTACTATCAATCTTTCAACAGCAGATCGTTTCATTTGCAAAACAGGCATAGGAAACAATTTAAAAGGTTCTTCCGGCGATTTTCCTCCCTTGATAAAAAAATCATCCAAAAAACGTTCGGACATATCTGGCCATGGAAAATGTGAGAACGCCCTCCGAATATCACCGCCCTGATCCCCTGTTTGGAGACGCCTGGCAATCACAATATCAATCGCTGTGCCCGAAACCACACCCATCTGACCAAGTTTTGAAACAGTTTTAGCAAGGCGCCAACCAGAGACACCTGCGCCCATCCCTCCCTGGATAATTTCAGGCAGTTTATCTGAACCTTGTATCTTTTCATTTTGCATAATTTAATAGCACCTTATTTTTACACCATTATTTAGAACCAATAAAATATCAATAATCAACGTTATCTAACTACACTGATCTTAAAACTGTATGGTAATGGGCATGAAGCACACACTATATAAAAACTTATCATTTGGGTAGTAAAAAAACTTCATTATTATAATAAAAAATTGTAACTATTCAGTAGAAGAAGTAAAAAAATAAATCCTGTATTATTTATCCTTTTATCTTTAATCCCATATTTTTTGCGATTTCCTGTGAGGTCAGTTTGATAAAAACAGATAATGAGTCAGAAGACAATATCTTGCCCGGCATTGGTATATCCTTTAATCCTTTGGGAATTATGGTTACGGGTTTATTGATAAGATTTTTTTGGGATTTGATATTATATTCAGGTTCAAAGGAATTTGTAAAATATTTTTCCTGAAATCCTGAAAACTTTAATGCATGAGCGGTTGAGTCCAATATCCCGACATGATAACTTTTTATAATATTATTTTTTTTTGCCCTTATCATTCCTGCAAGGCTTTCCCCCCCCTGTGTGCATGCGATATGACCATTCCTGTTTGCAATCAGCATATGATCAATAATCTCCTGTTCGGTTACCTCAACCACATATACTAATTTTTCCCCTGCAATATCATTATATTCTTCAACGAGTTTAATAACCCTCGGCATGCTGACAGGATCCCCGATCATGGCTGCCTGAGCAACACTTGGTTTTACAGTAACAGGTCTGTAAGTCCTCTGTCTGCGGTCAGGCTCAAGATAATAAAGATATACCGGATTTGCGTGTTCCGACTGTACGCCGATAATCATCGGGAGTGTTGTGATAATACCAAGCCGGTGAAGGCGTAAAAAACCCGACATTATTGCGGATATATTACCTGCATTGCCGATTGGAATAACGATAACCTTATCAGTCAGATCATATTGAAACCATTGGGCTATTTCATAGGAATATGATTCCTGCCCGCGAATCCTCCAGGGATTCTTTGAATTAAGGAGGGCCACATCATAATTATCTGCAAGCGCCTCAACAACCTTCATGCAATCATCAAATACCCCCGGTATTTCAAATACCATTGCGCCGCTTCCAAGAGGCTGAGACAATTGCTGAGGGGTAACCTTGCCCCTTGGCAGGAGTACGGCTGATTTGATATAAGGGGATAGATAAGATGCATAAAGGGCTGCCGCAGCTGAAGTATCCCCGGTTGATGCACAGACAGATAGAATATTATCCATACCATGATAAAGCCGCAGAAAATTCAGATAGCTGAGGGCGCTTGCCATGCCCCTGTCCTTAAATGATGCGCTCGGATTTTGTCCGTCATTCTTAAAATAAAATTCCATACCGGCCATATCCCTGAGCGGATCATTGGCCTTAATGCACGGTGTATGACCTTCGCCAAGATATACAATTGCATCAAGTGGGATTATTGAACCTATTAACTCATGGAACAGATACACACCCCTTAATGCATCAATTGCCATCATCTTTCTGTAATCAAATATCCTTCTCCATGTTATGCCTGAAATTTTTAATAACCTGTCCTCATCTTTGTCAGGCAACATAAATATTCCACCGCATTCAGGGCATGTGTAAAGAAGCTCATCCACTGGATATTTTTTATTGCACCCGCAACATTCATACACAAGCCTGCCGGAAGGTTCAGGCAGAATTTTATCTTTTAAATCAAAGGGGAAGTCCTGTAACATACAATATCTCCATTTTTAAAGAGCAATTTTACTTATAATAGACTACATTACAAGTAATGTTTTTATGATTTTATAATATGAATTACTAATACAATTTAAACCTTTTTATCATATATTTATTAATCTTGGCTCAAAAAAATAAACAGAATATTGAGATAAAACGCATAAGCCAGGCCGCAGGCGTTGTTGGATTTTTTACCCTTGGCAGCCGTGTGCTTGGATTTGTGCGTGATATGATAATAGCTTATTTTTTTGGCACTCATGTTGCGGCCGATGCCTTTTTTGTTGCCTTCAGAATCCCCAATCTTTTAAGAAGGCTTTTTGCCGAAGGTTCGCTGACAGTAGCCTTTATCCCCATTTTTACAGATTATCTCAAAAACCGGACACGCAAGGAGGCCTTTGCCATGGCCTCTGTAATCGCCTCGCTTTTGATAGAAGTTCTTTTTGTAATATCTGTTATCGGTGTAATATTTGCCCCCTTGATTATTAAACTGATAGCGCCAGGGTTTACTGAACCGGCATCTAAGTTTTATTTAACCGTCATGTTATTGCGTATCATGTTTCCGTATATTTTTTTTATAGGTCTGATCGCTCTTTGCATGGGGGTTTTAAACACCCTTGGCAAATTTGCTGCCCCTGCCATGGCGCCGATACTTTTAAATATCAGTATGATCTCATGCCTTATGCTTTTATATGATGTGTTTGCAGAACCAATAACAGCATTGGCTGTCGGGGTTATTGCAGGGGGCGCTCTCCAGCTTTTAATGCAGATACCTTATTTACACAGGGTTGGCTTCAGCTTTAAATGGTCGCCGGATATTCATCATCCTGCTGTGAAAAAATTAGGGTTTTTAATGCTTCCGACAATATTTGGCGCTGCTGTTTATCAGCTTAATATCCTGATAGGTACTTTTTTGGCATCATTCCTTCCCACAGGGGCGGTCTCCTATCTCTATTATGCAGACAGGCTTGTCCAGTTTCCGCTCGGAATATTCGGGATCGCCCTTGCCACAGCCACACTTCCTTCTTTTTCAAGATTCTGTTCTAACAGGGATATGGACGGATTACGCTCAACCATAACTCATGCCCTTAAACTGATATTTTTTATTACAATCCCTGCCATGGTCGGTCTTATCATACTTCGTACCCCAATTATCCGACTTTTATTCATGCGGGGCGAATTTGACGAAAAGAGCCTTGTTTTTACATCACAGGCGCTTTTTTGCTATACTTTGGGTTTATGGGCATTTGCAGGGGTAAGAATAATAGTCCCTGTATATTATTCCATGAAGGATACAGTTACTCCTGTTAAAATTGCCACAATATCACTTGTTGTCAATTTAATACTGAGCATCCTGCTTATGAATCCCCTTGCACATAATGGCCTGGCGCTTGCTACCTCCATTGCATCAATGCTCAATTTTGTATTTCTGCTTATTTTTTTAAAAGGAAAAATAAAACAAGTTCCTTATAAAAATATCCTTATCACATTAATGAGGATAATTATATGTTCCCTTTTTATGGGTGTTGTTTTATACGGGTTAAACATGATTATTCCGGTAATTTTAAATAATTATACGGGAAGCTTGCAGCTTTTAATACATGTTGGATGCGGCATGGTGTTTGGAATTTTATCGTATTTTATATTTTCCTGGTTTTTTGGTCTAAAAGATATGATAAGGGCTGTGGTTAGAATGGTTCCTGAAAAGATAACAAAAAAAGTCTTGTAACAAGGTTAAGAATCCGCTTTGTTTTATAATTATTTTATGTTAGTAATCTTTTTTATCGTCGGGATGTAGCGCAGTCTGGTAGCGCACCTGAATGGGGTTCAGGGGGCCGGA
>DAOWOC010000347.1 GCA_030642225.1 Deltaproteobacteria bacterium | reverse complement strand
AGAAACAGTAATCCCCTTTATATGGCTAATTAAGCCATCCTGTAAGCTGGTAGCGCTAAATTTAAAAAAATAAAGTTTTTGAAATAAATACCGATAGATTAACAAAGCTGAATATCGGTCTCACAAGAGGCTCATTTTGAGGTGGTGTGCCTGGATTTTAATCTCAAGGCATACATCTCATGTTCAGTTAAATGTCTTGTCATGAGGTCTTTGAAAACGGATTACATGTAATTAATATTTGATACGGCAATACAGCCCGTGAACGGTTACAATTATTTTTTATTTTATTAGGAGGAACAAATGCTTAAATCATTTAACAGGAAATTGAAGAACCAGAAAGGTTTTACTTTAATTGAGCTTATTGTAGTTGTTATTATTGTTGGTATTCTTGCATCAGTCGCTGTTCCTCTTTACACAGGTTATATAAAGAGAGCCAAAATATCCGAGGCAACATCTTCTATTGGAGCAGTAAAAACAGCATTAATGGGAAAATATCAGAAAGATGCCGCATTCCCAAGTGCCTGCAGTGATTCAGCTGCCATTAAAACCGATCTCGGCATTACTCTTGAGGTAACCAAGTGGACTTATGCCACAACGGCAGCAGGAGTCATTACTGCCACAGCTACTGGAGCAGCAGGAGGAAATCTCTCGGGAGGCACGATTTCATTAACCCCCACGATAAATAGTGGAGACGGATCAATTTCATGGGCATGGTCAAGTGACGGAACGATAATAACCAGTAACGATCTTCCTTAATTACTATGGAATCTTTATGCTCTTTTTTTGGGTTTTCCGGTTTGGCTCTTCTTTAGTTTTTTTAACACAACAAAAAACCGTGATAATGCAGTCAAAGAATCAAAATGGTATGACCATATTGGAAGTAATTATTTCCATAGTGATTCTTACAATAGTTATCTCATCATTTTCCACAATGTTTGCTTTTGGAAGAAATTTTATAGATATGAAAGGCGAGGAAAGAATCGCCCTGTGCTTGGCCAGACAAAAAATAGAAGAGTTCAAGGCCAAATTTTTCGATGATTTGATTATAGAAGAAATCACAAATACACCACCTGTTACAGCAGACGGCACACCTATGAATGGATTAGACGGCACACCGGATTACACATATTTGCAGAGGATGACAAAAGTAGTCTATGTTGAAGATGGCAACTACAATAATGAGGAAACCGGAACCAGCGAATCTTTTCTTAATTCCAAGCGCATTACTGTTGTTGTCAGCTCAACAAAAAATCCTAAATCTTTTGATGATGTAATCTTGTGGGAAGTGATAACCAGATAAATATTAAAATGTGGAGACTAAATAACCAAAGCGGCTTTACACTTGTAGAGATAATTGCGGCAACCATGTCCGCCATATTTGTTATTTTTGCCGCTGGTACGTTTTACCGCTCCATGCTCGGATTTTTTGTTCAGGGAGATACAAGAGTCCAAATGCAAAGAGAAGCTTCCCTTGCCTTGCAGGAATTTAAAAGAAAGATTGGCACAGGGAGCTTTTTTGTTGTTTCGGCGGATCATAAAGAGCTTGAGATCTTTTATCCACAAGAGCCTTATATTGATGGCAGCGGTGAAAATAATATGGATGGCAGATTTGATAATACTGAGGATTACAGGGATACATATGATGACGATACCTGGAATTGCGCCAGTAATGACGGCAATTATGATGGCATGCCCCATGTTATAAGCATCCCCTCCGTTACTTTTTATCAGGAAGGCTCTGCCCTTATGAAGAAAAGCAGTGAAAATGAAGAGGGTGTCCTGGTTCTTGATAATCTTGATATGGTTAATGGAATAAATTTTCAGAGGATAAGATGGGATCGCAGCGAAGAGGTTTTTTT
>DAOWOC010000073.1 GCA_030642225.1 Deltaproteobacteria bacterium | reverse complement strand
CATAATGTCAGGCCTGTTACCTGGCGTGGGATGTCTGTTTTATCACAGGAATCAATTGTATTAAATCCGAAGGATATCAGTGGTATTTATCCGGTTCCTTTTGAAAAAATTGATATTATTGTTGGTAAGGTGGTCAGCCAGGCCTTTGGTGATATTGAATGGAGTGTCTGGGTAAAAAAATGTGTTTTTGAAAAGGCTACTCTTCCTTTTTACAAGGCCGGAGAATTTTTAAAGGCCATTGTTGATTGTGGAGAGGATATTTTTATTACTGAATTAATAAAATCAACGGTCTGGGCACATTATTTATCCTGCTATTTTAAAAAAACGTCCTGTTTTAAATCCAATGTTCAGCAGGGGGATATAAGTGATTATACCGTTTCACCAGGCCCTTTAAGTTTAAGCCAGGTTTGGCGGGATAAGGCTATTGGCAGAGATGTGCCTGATAATATCCATATTAATTATTATTCGGTTCTTGATAAATTACTGCATTATGCAGAAGATATTAAAGAGCTGATAAAGTTTGACAAGGTTGCTGAAAGGAGAAATGAACGGGTAAAATTATACCTAAGGTTATGGTATGATATTATGCCGGTTATCATGGAATGGAACGATATAATGTCTTATGATGATAGAGGAGCAGAATCCAGGGGCAAGGCCTTGTTGATCCCTGATTTTGAAGAACTTAATAATGATGACGGCCCTGAGGATGATAATGAGGAGGAAAAAGGACTCCCCCCTGAACTTGCCGAACAGGTGCAATCTTTGCTTGAGGATGGAGAAAAAGATTTAACAAAGCAGGTCGCTGTTATTATAGAAGATCCTGAAGCGAGTTTAATGAAGACTGTTTTTATCAACGCGGTCGCTGGATCTAATTTGATGCCTGATAAGAAGCAGGTTAAACGTTTAAAAAAGATTTTTCAAGGTCAGGAATCATTAATAAGAAGGAAAAAAAGAAAACGTGTAAAAAGATGTCTTGAACAAGGTAAGCTGGATCATAGAAGGCTTGCTCGCGCGCCTCTTGACGGCAAGATTTTTAAACAAAAGGATATTTTTTTAACTGATTTTACCTGGGAGATTGCAATAGTTTCCGATGCCTCAGCCTCAATGGGTAATACCGGCAGGTTGGGAAATTCATGGGGTGTTGCAGAACAGACTTTTTTAACGCTTGCAGAGGCGGCAAAGGGATTTAAAAACAGGCTTGATATTTATGGATATTATGAAAAAGAAGGCAGGTGTGAGCTGGTACGTTTATATAGGAAACATAAATTATATACTGTATATCCGTCTGGTAAAACTCCTTCGGGACAGGCAATATTGGCAGCAGCCATGGTGATGAATAGTAAAAAGAAAAAAAAGATGATTATTCATATTACAGACGGTGCTGCAAATTGTGGTATAAAAGTGGACATGGGCATGAGATATTGTATGGAAAAAAATATTGATCTATTTACCATTGGTTGCGGTTGTAATAAGCAGACAAGGGATTTTTTACAGCAAAAATATCCCGATGGCACACTTTATTTAATGAAAAATATTCATGGTCTTGCAGCTGGACTTGAAAGCCTTTTTAAAAAAAAGTTGTTAAGTTAACCTGTATCCGTATATATTGAAATTTAGTTTTTTAAATCAGGATTATTAATGCGTATTCAAAAAGATATGATAGTAAGTATTGAATATTCGTTAAAGGATAATAACGGAGAACTTATAGAAAGCACTAATGGTAAAAAACCTTATGAATTTATTTTTGGTTATAACATGGCGAATGCCGGGCTTGAAAAGGTATTAAAAGGACTTACTATTGGCGATGAGATAGATATTGTTATTCCTGCATCAGATGCATATGGTCAAAAGGACAAGTCCCTTATGCTGAGATTACATCGTAATGATCTGACCGAGGATGCGATTGAGGTTGGTCAAACATACAGGAAAATTTTCACGGATGGTCACAGTGAGGTTTATAAGGTAACAGGTTTTCTTGATGATTGGATATATCTTGATAGAAATCATCCTCTTGCGGGCAAAGATTTGCATTATAAGGTTAAAATTATTAATGTAACGCCAATAAATGTTTGATTATATCAAGATTTTACCATATGAGGTTGCAAGGGTTTTTAAATATAAAAGGTGCTAAAATATGTTGGCCAAATGTGGTTTGGAAAAACATGACATTATAGCGGATAAACTTTTTAAGACTATACCTGTTCTTGCAATTTCCGGTGAAGATTCTGCTTTGGATTTAATCCTTTATGAAATTTTAGAGCTTCTCATTAATGAAGTAAAGGCTGATATAGGTCAGATTAACCTTTTGCCAAAAGGCGGCAGGATTGAGAAATTATGCATAGTAAAAGATGGAAAACCGTGGCTGAGAAGGGGCAAAGATATGCACCAGTTTGATCCGTCTAAGGGATTTACCGGTGTGGTTATGGCTACAGGAGAGAGTATTTTAGTTAAGGATATATGGGAAAAAGGGCCTGATAAAAAATCTAATCCCTTTTTAGAACTTTATCCTCACTTGAATTTAAAATACAGAAAAAATATTAAGGCTCCGGTAGGAAGCATTATTATCTTACCTGTTAAAAGAGGCGGTGATATTTTTTGTACCATTGAATTAAGCCGGTATCGCGAGAAAGAGCCGTTCAATAAAGAGCAAAAAAATTTTTTAGACGAATTTGCAAAGAATTACGGCCCATTGATCATGGACTATATTGTTGATATTAAAGACAGGATAGCCATTAATACTGCCCACAAAAAGTTGATCATACTTTCAAGATTTATTGGCTCCAATAAACCGGTTGATTACACAGATGCAATAGAGCCTTATATTAAACTTTCCGCAGCAGACCTGGGGTTTGTCTGTTTTAAAACAGGGGGTGTTAATGAGGTGGTATACCGGCTGGTCGGCTGGCAGGGAAAACAGATTCGTGAGATAATCCTGCACGGATTTGTGCCTTCTGTGAATAGCCTTTTAAGAGATACTGACGATTCATTTCCAATAGAGGGCGGTGGGGATAAGGATGAGCGTTTGCGCAGGTTCTATGATACCATACAAAATTATCCCGACTTCGAAGAAGAGGAGAGGACATTCCTGTTAAAATATGTTAAGAAAGTTAAATCTTATGTTATTTACCCTCTTAATATGCTTAACCAGGACCTTGGAATAGTTGTGCTTGGATCACGGTATGCTGATTTTGCACAGTTTCTTCATATGAATCCTTTTCTTGCCTTGTATAATTCCCTTTTAAAATCATTTCTTATTAATGAAAGGGTTATTTATTATTTATCTGAAATTAGTCTTAAGATTCATAATCCTGGCTTTTATTGCCTTAATGCAATAAAAGGTATCCTTGTCCAAAAATATCCTGAAGCATTTGCCGATCCTGACTTGTCTATGGCTATAGGGGGGCTTGATCAGCTTTTAACCGAGCTTCATGACAGTGGAAAGGTCTTGCAGTGGCGCAAAAAGAATATATTATTTATCAAGTGGCTGCAATCCTATATAACTCAAAAAAATTCTCTTTTGCCTGGTGTTGAAATATATCTTGACTTTAAAAGCAAGTCATTGTCTGATTGTATTATCAGTGCAAATGAAGAACAACTGGAAACTATTTTTGAAAATCTGATAACAAACAGCTTGAGGGCGATAAATACCCGCAGAGTACGGGATTTTTCTTTAATAGGAAAGATTGAAATAAGCATTAGTAAAAAGAAAGACAGGATAAATATACTTTTTAAGGATAATGGTGAGCCCTATAAAACAATTTCAGGAAGGGGTTTATCGCAGATAAGAAGTGATGTTCATGACCTTGGAGGAAATATAAGAATATTCAGTAAGCCTTACAGGGTCTTTTTATATTTTTCTATAAATCATAAAGGAAGGAAGGGTTAATATGAAAGCCAAGATTCTTTTTTTAGATGATATTTTTAGTGATCTTTTTCGCAAAAAGATGCCTTCTGATCAGCTTGTATGGGATGATAACTGGGTATCAGCTGTTACAGATGCAATGCTTGAATCTAATCAGAATACTGATATAGTATTTAATGTGATTAAGAGTGGAGAGATTGAAGCCTGGGATGATCTTGTAAAAAAGGAAAAACCAGACATTATTCTTTTAGACCTGTTCTGGCCTGAACAGGCAGTTGTTAAATATAATGACAGGCGTCGCGGCACTGATATTAGTCTTGATATTCTTTCTAAAATCAGAAAGGTTTATCCTGATCTGCCTGTTGTATGCTATACGGTTAAACCTGAAAAGGAGCTGATGGATAAGGCATATCAGAACGGGGCAACTTTTTTTCTTGAAAAGGTTACTCTGGCAATGCCGGAGATTCATAGTCCTTTAAAATATATTTTTATATATCTCCTCAGGCAGGCAGAGAACAAAAAATAAAATATCCAGGAAGAAATTATTTTTGAGGATATGGCGCACAAAGAGGATATTAATAAGGCTGCTCAGTTAATTTACAGGAGCCGGAAGATTATTGCCTTTACCGGCGCTGGTGTTTCAGCTGAAAGCGGCATATCTACCTACCGTGACCCTGGAGGTCTCTGGGATTTATATCCAGAGGGTGGGTCCGGCGGAATATTATCCGTAATTCTTAATCATCCTGAAGATGCTCCCGGGATACTTCGTGGATTTTTAAAGAGGCTTAAAGAAGCAAGACCCAATCCAGGACACCTTGCACTTGTTGAATTAGAAAAAATGGGTTATCTTACAGGGGTTATAACCCAGAATATTGATAATCTTCATAAAGATGCCGGTAATTCTAATGTTTATACACTTCATGGTAATCTTTTCAGATTTCGGTGCCTTGCCTGCAATAGTAAAAAGATGTATGACAGGGATGAATATTTTACAATGATGGAAGGAGTTTTAAACAGGTTTAATAAATTTAATCTTTCCGAATTACTTGATCTGTTTCCCCGTTGCGAATGTGGAGGGAATATTAGACCTGATTTCGTGGCATTTGGAGAGCCGGTACAGGATTTTCAGGATGCCATGTCCATGGCTGACGCAAGCGATTTAATGTTTGTACTAGGTACCTCCGGTGTGGTCTATCCTGCCGCATCCATACCAGTTAGCGCCAAATCAAAAGGAGCCTTGTTGATTGAGATTAATCCTGAAAAAAGTTCATTAACCGCTGAATGTGATTTTTATATCAGGGGAAAAACCGGGGTTCAATTGCCTTTGATAGTCAAGGCGCTCAAGACATTGCTAAGCTCATAAAAAATCATCAAATATTTGATTAAATAAATTCTTCAACATGTGTAAGGAGATAATTCAATGAAGGATGATCTGATTTTAACAGAACAAAAAGGTACAACAGGGATAATTTTAATCAATAACCCTGAGAAAAGGAATGCTGTTAATAATGACATGCTTAAAATAATGGGTGATGAAATTTTAAAAATGGAGGCAGACGGTCTTCGTTCTATCATTATTAAAGGTGCCGGAGATAAAATATTCTGTTCCGGATATGATATATCTTCTTTTCCCAAGATTGCCTCGGATATAATGAATGGAAATTCTGAACTGGAAAAACATGATAATCTGCGGATGACTCTCAGGGGTTTCAGTGATATAGGTGTGCCGATTATAGCCATGCTAAATGGTCACTGTATAGGCGCGGGCGTTGATATAGCCGGTGCATGTGATTTCAGGTATGCTGCCGCAGGAATAAAGGTTAAACTTCCTCCGGCAAGACTTGGTATAGTCTATAATCCTGAGGGTATAAGGCGTTTGATAAATGTTGTAGGTCTTGCCAGGGCAAAGGAGATGTTTCTTCTTGCCCAGGCCATGACAGCTGAAGAAGCATATGAGATAGGGTTTTTAAACAAGGTCTTGCCAAAGGAAGAGCTTGAGGATTATGTCCTTGGTATTTGTGATATAATAGCTGAAAATGCGCCTCTTTCAATAAAAGGGATGAAAAAGATATTTAAATATTGTCTTGAACATCAGAATTTGTCTAAAGAGAGAAATGATGATACCGCTGGTTTGATTCTTAAAGCAATGAACAGCGAGGATGCGATAGAAGCCTTTATCTCCTTTCTGGAAAAAAGAAAGCCTGTGTTTAAGGGTAAATAAGTGGATTTAAGGTATATAAATAATATTTAAAGTCCTTTAATGATTATTTTTTGTTTAATTATCAAAATTTATAAATTTATATAAAGTCGTCAAATTTATAAGTAAAAAATAAGAAGGAAAT
>DAOWOC010000094.1 GCA_030642225.1 Deltaproteobacteria bacterium | reverse complement strand
GGTGTCTAAGGGTTCATGTGACCTTGCACACGGTCTTGGAGATAAAGCCCGTTTTCGTATCAATATATTTTCACAACAGCAGACATATTCCATAGTCATGAGACGTTTGCCAACTCAAATACCTACGATTGAAAGTTTGCAGCTTCCGGCCGGTTTTCAGAGCATGACTTCCGAGAAAAATGGGATTATTTTTGTTACCGGCGCAACCGGCAGCGGTAAATCAACATCATTAGCTGCGCTTTTGAGGGCTATTAATGAAAAACAATTTGTTCATATTGTAACACTTGAGGATCCTGTTGAGTTTGTCCACCCGCACATCAAGGCTACCTTTAATCAGCGGGAACTCGGCAAGGATTTTGATTCCTTTTCAAACGGTCTTCGAGCTGCAATGCGCCAGGCCCCCAAGGTAATCCTGGTAGGCGAGATGCGTGATAGAGAAACCGTTGAGATCGGTTTGGCAGCAGCAGAAACAGGCCATCTTGTCCTGACAACATTACATACCATTGATGCGGGCCAGACCATCAACAGAATTATAGGCATGTTTGATAAGGATGAAGAGGCCCAGATTCGTAACAGACTTGCATCCAGTATCAGGTGGGTAGCCAGCCAAAGGCTTTTGTCTAAGACCGGGGGCGGCAGAGTTGCAGCTATTGAAGTTATGCAAAATAACATAAGGGTTCAAAGCTCAATATTATATGGTGAGCAGGAAGGCAAAACTTTTTATGAAATAATACAGGCAGGCCAGCCTTATCAGATGCAGACTTTTGATATGCATATTCTTGATCTGTATAAGCAGGGTCTTGTTACAGAAGACATCGCCTTACTTTATGCTTCAAGGCGCGCTATCCTGAAAAGAGGATTAGATCAGATTAAAAGCGCCCGTGGTGAGAGGACATCGGATATCGAAGGCCTTGCGATTGATATGAAATATGAAGAGCTTAGAGATAAAAACCAATAGTTGTTTTAGGGGGCCATAATGTTAGATGTTAGTTGCTTGGCATGTAATGCTAAATTCAAGATTCAAAAGGATAAATTGCCTGCTAATCAAAAGGTTCAGATTAAATGCCCAAAGTGTAAAAAACCGATAACCATTGATACCCACTTTGAGAATGTTGATAAAGAAAAAACAAAAACCACTTTTTCCGTGGATCAAAATCTGATTGAATTTCTCGGTGAGGGGATTGATCTTGCCCTTGTATGCGCAGGTGATTCAAAATTCCGTGATTGCATGACTGATGTGCTGGAAGGTCTTAATTATCGTGTCAGAACAACTGATTCAATAGAAGAGGCAATCGGAAGATTACAGGTAAACAGGTATAATCTTATTGCTGTTGAGGATGATTTTGCTGGAAAATCATTTTTGGAAAATCCTGTCCTTGATTTTATAAAACCTCTTAAAATGAATCAAAGGAGAGAAACAATAGTTATTTTAATAACAGAATTATTTAAAGGCAGTGATACTTTTATGGCTTATACGCATAATGTGAATCTGATCATAAATCCTTCTGATATAGATTCATTGGAAAAGATTATCAGTACCTGTCTTGGCTCTAATGAGCGATTCTATAAGATTTTTTCAGATTGCCTTAAGGAAATTCATGGCAATTAATTGGGTATTTTTTTATTAATAGAACAAATTTTTTGACTTAATAAAAATATAATTTATTTAGAACAAGTGTAATAAATTATATTTAAGTAAGGCATCATTCCAACTCTTTATTTCTCATTATTACATATTTTTATTCCCCGGAATTTATCCCAATTAAATAACAGATCATTTTAGAGGTGAGCTTATGACAGGAGAAAATTATTCTCAGAATAATCAGGCCGGATTATTTTTTGAAGGCCTGGAGATAGGCGCTGTTTCAGTAAAATGGATTAGAAGAACAGGTGATAAGCAGGTGGCAAACGGGATTATCAGGCATGGTGGCAATCCAATGGGGAAAGTAGGTGAACTTTTTAAGGATCATACCCTTGGGAATAAGTCAAAAATTGTTGTGACAGGTCCTGGGGCAAAGCTACTTTTTAACCTGCCATATCGTTCAGAGACAGAATGTCTTGAAAAGGCACTTTTGTATTATAATTTAAAACCGGACATATTACTTTCACTTGGGGGAGAGACCTTTAGTGTTTTCCCAATGAAAAACGGTCTTATAAAAAATATTATATCTTCCTCTAAATGTGCCGCAGGTACCGGCGAGTTTATTGTGCAGCAGTTAAAAAGAATGGATCTTACTCTTGAAGAGGGACTTGATGCGAGTCAGCATGGGCAACAGGTTCAACTAGCCACACGGTGTTCTGTCCATTGTAAATCCGATGCCACACATAAACTCAATAAGGGTGAATGTTCTCCGGGCGATATTGCAAAATCCCTGATTCATGATTTGGCAAAAAAAATATGTAAGATGATTGAACAGGCCGGATGGCCTGTGAATTCAATTATTATTTCAGGCGGGGTCTCCTTAAATGAACCCTTTCTTGAAAATTTACGCCAGATGCTCCCTGATTCCAAAATTACAGTCCTTGACGAAAGCTCATATCTTGAGGCATTTGGGGCTTCTTTGTATGCATCGGAACTTCCTGACCCGCCAGGTGATTTTATTGATAATTGGGCTAATACGTATAAAATTTCATTGGATATTTTAAAGCCTCTTGCAGATGCTGAACATCTTCTTGATTACCGGGTGTTATCAATAGATGAGAGAAAAATAGAGCATAAAGGAAACTATATACTTGGGGTGGATGCAGGTTCAACTACTACCAAGGCGGTTCTGTTTAATAAAGCTGATGGTTTAATAGGTGCAAGTTGTTATTTAAGGACTCATGGGAATCCTGTTCTTGCCACAAAAAATTGTATTAATGAACTCATAAAACAGGTGGGAAATGAGGAGATAAATATTATCCAGACAGGTATAACCGGTTCCGGCAGGGAAATGGTTTCCGTTTACCTTGATAATTGTTTGAGTTTTAATGAGATACTGGCTCATGCCAGAGCAGCCTCAGAGGAGATTCCTGATGTTGACACGGTTTTTGAGATTGGCGGGCAGGATTCAAAATTTATCTCTTTTTTAAAAGGGGTGCCAATTGATTACGCCATGAATGAGGGCTGCTCTGCCGGTACCGGAAGTTTCCTTGAAGAATCAGCCTCTGTGGATATGGGGCTGAATGTTGAGAAAATTTCCGGCATTGCGGAAGCCAGCGCTAATCCTATTGCCTTTGGCGAACGTTGTGCAGCATTTATTAATACTGATTTAAGAAATGCCCTTCAACAGGGCGCAAGGCAAGATGATGTTATTGCGGGTCTTGTATATTCTATTGCCGATAATTACATATCGCGTATTGTTGGGTCAAGGAATGTTGGGGAAACTCTTTTATATCAGGGTGGTGTGGCGCTTAATAGGTCGGTTGCATTGGCAATGGCTGCTCGTACCCAAAGAAAAGTGGTGGTTCCTTCCCATCCTGAACTCATGGGGTGCGTTGGTATAGGGTTAATGATACGAGACAGGTTAAGAGATGGTAATATTGCTGAAAAGGCATATAATCTTGCTGAGTTAGCCCAGGGAGACATGGAAATTAAAGGCACTTTCAGATGTGTGAGCTGTGAGAATAAATGTGAAATCCAAAAGATAATGATAAGGGGGAAAATCTATCCCTTTGGCGGACTCTGTTCCAAGTATGAACTACAAAGACACAAAGAAGGCAAGGTTAAAGAAGGTCTGGATCTGGTTGCTGTGCGTAATACCATGATGTTTGATGAATTCGGGCCGCTGCATTTGGAAAAAGCGCAAGGTTCAATAGGTCTTCCCATGGCTCTTACCACATATGAACTTTTCCCTTTTTATACCAAACTTATAAATGAACTGGGATATAATGTTGTTTTATCAAAGTCATCCAAGATTGGCAATTCAAAGGAGATGTCTGCCATCTGTTATCCGTGTGAAATAGTGCATGGGGCGTGTTATGATTTGATGGATCGTGAAGTTGATTTTATTTTTTTACCTCATGTAATTGATCTTAATATCCCTGATGGGCATCCTCACAGTTTTACCTGCCCCACAACGACTATAATGCCTGATATTATACGGGGGGCATTTGAAGATATTTCCGAAAAAATTTTATCTCCGCATATTGCCCTGTCTAAGAATTTATTGAATACAACAGAGAAAGAAATAGCCAGACTTGCCCCGGTCATTGGTATTAAAAAGAAGACAGCTGCTAAGGCAGGGAAAAAAGCATTGTCGCATTATCAACAATTTAAGGATAAGCTCCTTGAAACCGGAGGAAAGGAACTTGAGGAACTGATAAAAGAACCCACAATTATTATTGCCGGCCGGCCTTATACAGTATGCGCTTCAGATGTAAATCTTGCCTTGCCCCGTAAAATTATCAGCAGGGGATATAATGTGATATCTGCCGACATGCTTCCATATCTTACAGATGGATGCGATCACCCCAGGAATGTATGGCATTTTACCCAGCAAATGATGAATGCTGTAGGGTATGTTAAAAAATATCCCAATCTTTATATCTGCCTTGTTTCATGTTTTTCATGCGGTCCTGATGCAAGTATCTATCATCTCATCCGTCAGGAACTGGCAGGCCACACTTTTTGTTATCTTGAGATTGATTCACATACAGCTCATGCCGGGTTTGAGACGCGTGTCGGGGCATTCCTTGATATTATTGAAGAGCGACGCCGCAAGGGGGACAGGATTTCTGATGCATAAAGCAGAATAAGAAGGAGATTATATTATGAAACAATCAGAAAATAATAAGGCTCGATTCTCTGAAAATTATAAATATATTTATGACAGCGATGGTAATAAGGTATCTTATGATGATCCCAGGGTTGTGCATGTATGGTCTATTGATACAAGTGCAACAACCTCTCATTTAATGGGTAGTGTTTTTAAAAAACGGGGCTGGAATTTCAGATTTTCAGGCGGCACTAATACTGAGATTATTCAATATTCCAAAAAATTATGCTCAGGCAGGGAATGCCTGCCCTGTGCTTCTTTAACAGGGGCAACATACAGAGATATTGTTGAGAATCGCGGTAAAGATGAAATCTCGATCTATTATAACCTTGACCAGGATGGCCCATGCCAGAATGGGGCATGGCCAGTAGTTTGGGATACATTTGCCCGGAGGCTTAATTTGCGTAATGTTGTTTTTCTTGCAAATCCGAATTTAAAAAATAATTTTCTTGGTCAGGGTGATTTTTTTGCAACAGAAATGGCTGTCGCAGGGGTTGTCGGAGACCTCCTCGATGAAGCGGAGAGTACTGTAAGATGTCTTGCACAGGACAGGGATAAGGCCATGAAACTGTTTCATGCTGAGACACAAAAGGTTATAAAAAACCTTGAAAATGGGTTAAAGCCCTTAGGAAAGGCCTTAAAAAAATTTGTTAAAAAGATGTCTGAAATCAAACTTAAGGCACCGGTTGCAAAGACGCCAAAGATACTGCTCTTTGGCGG
>DAOWOC010000020.1 GCA_030642225.1 Deltaproteobacteria bacterium | reverse complement strand
GTCTTTATTGCCTGAAGGTCTGAGCCAACATCCGGTTCAGTCATGGCAACTGCAGTTATAATCTCCCCTGTGCAACAGCCAGGGAGATATTTTTCCTTCTGTTCTTTAGTGCCATAACTTGCGATATAAGGAACAATGATATCGCTGTGCAGCCCAAAACCAATAAGAGAAGCCCCGCAATTTGCCATCTCTTCTGTCATTATTATGGAATATTCAAAGCCAACGCCTGAACCACCGTATTCCTCAGGTACCCATGGGCAAAGAAACCCCTGCTCCCCCATGCTTTTCCATATTGACCGCGGAACCATCCTGTCTTCTTCCCACTGGTTGACGTTAGGTGTAATTTCCTTTTCTACAAATTTCCTAAAAGTTTTCCTAAAAATCTCGTGTTCTTCAGTATAAACAACTCCCATGCTTTAAACCTCCTGATTTTTAATAAAAAGTATTAAGATAAAATATGAAAACAAAAAAATAATCCAAATTTAAAGATATTTTATTTAAAAAATTACAATAAATTTTCATTAAAAAGAATTCTACATATCAAAATAATTTTTTGCAAGCTGTTTAACACCTTCATTTATTAATAAAATCAAATATACACGACCTTACATGTTAAACTTTTTTACAAATTCATTAAACCTATTGTCAAATAATTTTTATCGGGTTATGGTAATATAATCTTTTGCAACCAAGATTCAAAAACTGCCTGCATAAAAATTAATAAATATTATTAACTGATGGATAAAACTCAAAATAAAAAACAAATTTTCTACGGATGGTATGTTGTAGGGGCATGTTTCACCATTGCTCTTTGTGCTTCCTGTGCAAGATATTCCATAACTATTTTTTCACCATTTATGCTCGAGGAGTTGGGATGGTCCAGGGCAAGCATTGGTTTCGCTCTTACTCTACATATGGTTATTTATGCTATTGGCGCAACTGTAACCGGACGAATGACAGACAAATTCGGCGCAAGATGGATTATGGTTTTCGGCGGATTTTTTCTTATACTTGGTTTATGTCTGCTTGCAAGGACAAAATCCATTTGGGATTTTTATCTCTATTACAGCATTATAACTGCAATCGGCGTAACCATGACATTTATCGTCCCAAACTCCGCCACAGTCAGAAAATGGTTTGATAAAAAAGCCGGTTTGACCTCGGGAATCATAGCTGCCGGAACAGGGCTCGGTCTCGCTGTAATTTCCCCTTTTGCCTTAATGTTCATCGGTTTATTCGGATGGCGTACCTGCTATATTATCATAGGTATTACAACAGGTCTCACAGTTATAATATGCGCTGCACTTTTTGTAAGAAAAGACCCCGAATCAATGGGGCTCAAACCGGATGGCGAAACAGAAAATAATGATCCGGATACAATTACAAAAGGCCATGACCCAACTCATAAAATCAGTGGTGAAACCGTATGGTTTGCAAGGGATGCGATGAAAACCAAGACCTTCTGGCGTTTATTCTTTGCATATGCCTTAAGTCTTATGGGGCTTCAGGGTTTAACCAGCCAAATGGGAATATGGGGAGCAGATATTGCTATTAATGCAGGACAAACACTTGCCCAGGCAAAAGGGACAATAGGGCTCGCCATGATGGTTATGGCACTTTGCGGGGTTGCAGCTAAATTGGTTGCAGGGCCTGTTTCCGATATTACAGGCAGAAAACCAATCCTTTATTTAAGCTGCTGTATACAAATATGCGCATTTATATACGCTATAAATATTGATTCTTTATTCGATTTTATATTATTCACATCATTTGTAGGTATTGGATACGGCATATCCATTCCAGTATGGACACCATTTCTTGGTGATATTTTCGGCCGTTTCTCAATAGCAACCCTGTTTGGGTTTCTTACTTTTTCCGCAGGCATCATAGGAGGCATGGGGCCGGTTATCTTTGGCTTATTCTATGATGTCTGCGGGTCATACAACGGTAGTTTTATATTTTCAATAGGCGCTCTGTGTATTGCATTATTCTTAATAGCGCCTATTAAACCGGTTAATCAAGCGGATATTCCATGATATCCAAAAAAATTATTGTAACCGTTCACGGTTGTCGGTTCACATAAATCCTCAAAAGAGGACCCCATCGTGAACCGATAACTGTAAACCGTGAACGGTTACGAATTATTAAACGTCCATATTTCTTCCCGCAACTCCGACACCATAAGTGCTCCTGTCAACAACATCGTTAGGATCAAATGCCCTTTTAAACTTTTCCTGCCAAAGATGATAATTGCCATACAAAGGACCGAGTTCATCAAAACGCTCCTGTATGGTTAAACGGGAATCACCAACGCAAAGGGCGATATCCTGTACCTCGAAACCAGCCTTTTCTTCCCGTCTTGTATCACGTTCCTCAGTTATACATTTTCTTGATTCTTCAACTGAAAATGGGTCAGCAGCATCGTAGTGATATTCAAGTTCCATATAAATATATGAATTATTATCAAATGAATTATGGTATGTGGAATCAAGCCCGTCTTTTAATATCCCGCCTCGCTCCATGTATTTCCCTTTAAGTTCTTCTGCGGGAAGACCCTGATGTCTGACAACCGGATCTGTTGTGCCCATATAACCGGCATTAATCACAAAACCTCCGGCATGATGTGCCAGATGCGTATCATTGCCAATCAGAATAACAGGGAACTCATCTGCGAGCATCTCCTTAAAAGGTGTTTCATTTATAACATCGGGAATAGTTCCTCCGGTCTCATCAACAATGTCATATAAAAGTTTTTCCTGAAACTCAAAATCCCTTTCAGAAATGCCATATAAAAACAGCATGCATGGATGATTGAATTCCTCTGCAGCCGCATTAATCATGCCGGATTCATGCAAGTCCAGAAAAGTCTGATTTGAAATAGCTCCTCCCATAATTGCAAAGGCATGCTCCGGCCCCCCACAACGCATAACAGAATACCCTATTTCAGCATCCCCGATCGCATACATAAAATCAGCAAGTTTTTCATAATCAGGTAAATCAACCATATAAGCCTTGGCTCTTTTTAATGGCTCCTTAACCTTATAAGCGGAAAAGATTCCCTCACCCACAGTCCTGACCTCTGGCGGCCCTGGCCAGTTATGAAGTTTAATGCCGACCTTGGTAAAAACACCAAACCCTCCCAAAGCGCCTACGTGGCCCCGCATAATTCCCCTCAGGCTTGGCCCCGGGCCATCGCCGGTAAACCATTCCTCAGTATGCCCAAGCTTGATCAACTCGCCGTCAGGCAGTATCCACTCAACTCCCAAGGCATTACGGCAGTTATGTCCGCCGTGATTACCCATAATATTCATGCCCCAGCCGGATGTAATATTTGCAAGGGCGGAAGCTTGAGAACCGGCTTGATGAGGAGTACCAAAAAGGCCTTTTTTAAGACTTTCAGCTGTCAGTTGCGCCCATGTTACATATGGCTCAACAACTGCACACCTGTTTTTTTCATCTATTTCAATGATATTATTCATCCTTTTTAAATCAAGCAGCACCACCTCTTCCTCAAGCGAAAAGGCATGGGACCCGTATCCTGTACTAAGTGGCTTATATATAGCCTTATACCGGTTACAGGCCTTGACAATAGCCTGCACCTCTTCTGTGCTTCCGGGAAGAATCACCGCAGACGGCCTGTTTTGCAAATATTTACCAGGTGCACATCCAGGGTGAAACTCTACCAGCCAGTTAAATGTGTATGAGTCAAGAATTACATCTGAAGCCGTTATATTCTTTTCTCCTACAATGTCTTCAAAAACTCTGTAAACCTCGGGTTTTAAGGGCATGACAATTCCTCCTTTTTTATTAATAAATCATGAATTTTGTTAAAAAAAATATCAGAAGGAATAAAATATTAGAGTTATATTATAAGAATGTTACAGCGAGTAGTAAATCATGTAGTTTAATCTTAAAATTAATAGCACTAATTGTTATAAGAATTTTAATCACGGATTATCTGCATTAACATTTAGTCAGAAAACCTCCTGGCAATTAACCAAACTTTATTTAATATTGGGCATTACGCCATTTTCATACCAGTTATTATCAAGCTTACCCTCTTTTTTAAGTCTGCGATATTCCTCACGATATTTCAATATTTCATCAAGCAGAGATTTAGGATATTTTTTATCTGCCAAATTATCATAAAGAGGGAGTATCCTGTTTCTTAATTTTTCTAATTCAGCTTCAGGGAAATGAACCTCCTTTATCTTTTCTTTTAAAAGATTTTTCCTTGCTATGGCCTCGTCCCGTCTCAATAAAAATCTCAATTCAGCCAGATGTCTCTTCCATAATTTTAAAAATCTTTCTTTAAAATCCGCACCATTTTTAAGCCCGTATAAATATCCCCATTTATCAAAAAAAGGTATCAACTGATCATAAAACCGGCCATGGAACATAAATGTGGCGCTTTCATAACCATAAAATGGATAATCAACAGCATATTTAATATGAGGCCACCACTGCAAGATTATACTAACATACCATGCGCAGACCGTTGTATCCACAAACCCTGTACGAAGAACATTACCAATTTCATAAAGCTCAAATGTCTGTGTTTTAAGGCCAAATGCCTTATTGATATCCTGACGGATCATATCCCCCCGCCAATACCAGAAACGAAGACGGGTAAGATCTTCTACGGTTCTTAAAGGAATTTTTGTGGCAAGTGTTTCAAAACATGTCTCTAAAAATCCAGCAAACTCATAACCGTGTTTTATTGCCAGCCTTGATGCAGTTGGCACGAGTTTTTCAAGGATATAATCAACCTCTGTCCGTTTGCCAGCATAAAAAAGATCGGGCTCCCAATCAAATAAGAATGGAAGCTCCAACACACACATTTCAGGTATCATTTGAGTAAGCCCCATATTGGTTACCCCAAGAATGCTGAGTTCTTGTGCGTGTAATAATTTTATGGTATCAATCTCATCCCCGAGTACACCTCCGGGATACATCTTTATATCTATAAGCCCCATGGATAATTGATGAATATCAGGTATGATTTCGTTTTGTAAAAAATTCCACCATGATGATCCCTCAGGGGCCACAGAAGCTCCCTTTAAAAGGATTATTAAATTATCAGATGGTTTTTCACCATCTATATATTGCCTAAGCCCCCATGGCCCTGTGATATTATCTTTTGTTTCCGCAATGCAATCACAAGGCACATACAAGGCCGCAAAAAAACAAACAATGCAAATAAAAATCAATAATTTTATTCTTTGGCTATAAACGCCATTCATCATTCATCTTCCCAAAGGGCATAATCCCCTTTTCATACCAGTTGTTATTAAGCTTGCCCTCTTTTTTCAGGGTGCGATATTCCTCACGATACTTCAATATTTCATCAAGCAAAAATTTAGGATATTTTTTACCTGCGAGTTTATCATAAAGAGGTAATATCCTATCTTTAAACCTTTCAAGTTCTGCATCAGAAATAACCACTTCTTTTATACCTTCATCAATGAGCCTGTTCCTAGCCTTTGCCTCATCCTGTCTGACAATAAACCTGAGCTGGGTACAATAAGTATCCCATATCTCTTGAAATTTTATTCTAAAATCATTGCCATCCTTAATCCCGTAAAGGTGCCCCCACTTATCAAAAAAAGGCACGATCTGATCAAACAAACGCTTATCAAAAAGAATAGTTGCACTCTCATATCCATAAATAGGATACTCTGAAAAATATTTAAGATAAGGCCACCACTGAAGCACAATAGACACATACATGCCGGTTATTGTAGAGTCTATCATGCCGGTTGAAAAGGCCTGGGCAACGTCATAAAGTTCCATGGGGGTTGCTTTAAGGCCATAGGCCTTATTTATCTCTTCGCGTATGCGGTCTCCCCTCCAAAGCCAGAATTTTATTTTTTCAAGATCTTCAATCTTTTCAATTGGTTCCCGTGACCCTAAACCATCAAAACATGTTTCAAGAAACCCGCCAAGGATATAACCATGTTCTTTTGCCAGTTTATCCACAATAGGTTCAATCTTTTCAAAAATATATTCAACCTGTGTGTACTTGCCCGCATAAACCAGCTCAGGCTCCCAATCAAATAAAAAAGGGAGCTCCAGCACACACATTTCAGGAACCATTTTGGTAAAACCCATATTGGTTACACCAAGTATCTGCAGTTGTTTCATCCTCATCTTGCGTATTGTATCTGCTTCATCACCAAGTACCCCGCCGCCATACCATTTAATCTTTATATGACCGTTCAGGGCTTTCTCTATTGCGGGATACATCTTTTCTACAAGAAAATTCCACCATGATGACCCCTCCGGCGCAACTGAAGCGCCTTTAATCATTATTACAATATCCTTTGGTGGTGTTTTTTTGCCACTTATATATTTTTCAAGATCCCATGGGCCGACGATATTTTTATTATTATTTGCCGCCCTTGCATCTAATCCAATCAATAAAAATGTTAAAATAAAGAATAAACATATTCCTGAAAAACTAACAGACCTTTTATAAATAATCTTTTGAATTACCCTTTTCATTACTAACTCCTGAATTTATAATATGATTTGTCCTTTGACATTGAAAAAACCTACAAGAAAAGTGCTGAGTTCCGGCCAATAAGTTATTATTGCCAATGCAAATATCAATATAAGCAAAAAGGCTATAACCGATTTAAAAATCTTGACTATCGGCTGTTGAAAACGCATTGCAGCTACAAACAGATTAATACCAACAGGCGGGGTCAAATACCCTATCTCAAGATTCACTAAAAATATTACCCCAAGGTGATATGGATCGATTCCAAAATAATTGGATATAGGCAGTATTAAAGGGACAATAACTATAATTGCAGTAAACATGTCTATAAGCATCCCAACACCAAAAAGGAAAAGATTTAGTATTATAAGGAAGCTTATCTTTGAAGTTATTGAGGCCTTTACCCAGCCAAGCATCTGCATTGGAATTTCCTGATAAATCAAAAAATTGGCAAATGACAGTGCCACGCCAAGGATAAGGAATATAGCGCCTAACATGACCATACTCTCTTCCATAATGCGTGGAAGCTGTTTAATTTTTACCTCCCTTAAAATAAAAAGTTCTATTATTAAAAAATATATCACTGTAACGGCTGCTGCCTCATTAACAGTAAAAAAACCGCCAAAAATTCCAACCAGGATAAGTATTGCGAGTGGAGCCTCCCATATAAAATCACAAAAGGAATTCCAAAGCTCTTTAAAACTGAATTTTTGGCGCGGTACATTATTTTTTATAGCATAGATACCAGAGTAGGTTGCAATCAATATAAAAGTCAATAATATCGGCAGTAAACCTGCAATATACAAACCTCTTATACTAACCTGGGCGATCAGACCGTATAACACGACAACAATACACGGGGGGAGTAATATCCCCATAGGCCCGATTGATGTAATAAATCCCATGGAAAAATTCTCTGAATATCCAAGTTTTTTTAACAAAGGGTATAAAATACCGCCAAAAGCTACAATTGTTACAATAGAGACGCCGGTAAATGCCGTAAATATTGCCATGGCAATCATTGAGGCCATGGCAACGCCGCCTGGCATCCAACCCATTATTGCTGTAAAAAAACGCAGGATTCTGTTTGAAATATTTGTTTCAGACAAAAGATAGCCTGTAAAAACAAAAAGGGGTAAGGCCACAAGACCCGGCATAATTGCAATTCTATAAGTATCACCCATCGTAAGGCCAATTTCCTGGCCTATAGAATGAAACAGTAAAAGGGTTATACCACCAATTACAGCAAAAATCGGAAGCCCGAATATTGCAAGCAGACACAATATAATAATAAGAATACTAGTCATTTAAACTCCAGCCCCTTTCCTTTAAACCATCATTTTTACTGTGGAATCATCCTCTACTCCAGCAATTTTTTTCAATGTCCCAAGAAAGTAACGAAAGCAGACTATGAAAAAAGTATAGGGCAGAATCACCTGAAATACCCATAGCTTCATCCCAAGAGAAGGCAGATCTTCGCCAAAATCGATTTGGCTTAAAACAAAGGAATAACCACTCAAGGCAAGGAAACCCGCCACGACACAAGTAACGGCCAAAAGCAAGATATCAAGACCAAGCTTAAATTTGCCTTTTTTTAAATAGGTCTGAAGTATATTAATATTAAGATGGCTGTTGCTCCTTGCGCCAATAGCACCGCCTAAAAAGGTACACCAGAGGACCATATTCTGGACAATATCCTCACACCCGACAAAACATTTATGAAAAACAAGACGAAAAATTACAGTAAAAAATGCAAGGAATGCCATTGCAACAATCAAAGCACACAATGTACTCTTTTCTAACACATATATTTTGTCATCTACCTTCTGAAATATGCCGACAACCCCTTTAAAATTCATACTTAAAATACTCCCCTTCCTTAGCCAAAAGGATACGTGCCTTGGCTTTGGCTATTTCATTGGCAAGCCTAAGATCTTTTCTCTCGGTTTTATATTCAATGACTTTGGTCAGATAATCATGATATGCTTCGCGCTTTCCATAAGGACGTGCATAAAATTTGGCGTAATAAACATATGGAAGCATAAAAGCACCATCTGTTATAGCCTCGACCTTTTTTAAAGATGCCTCGACCTTCTTTGGCCCGCCTCCGGCAAATGTAGGTAATATGGAATTATAACACATCTGGAAAAAATAAGTCCCGCCAAAGAAATATGTATCGTCTAATTCTTCAACCTTCTGTACCATGGCAAGGATTGTAGGCAAACCGATTGGAGCTGTCGCGTCATCAAGATTCTGAAATGCCCAGAGCCCCCAGCCCATACCTGTCCAAAAAATAGCAGGGGCATATTTCTTATCTTTAATATTCTTTACTGCATCCATTACTTTCAAGCCTTTTTCAATATCCTTTTTAAACCGCTTGTTGGTATATAATGCGCGTAAACCGTATTCTTTCCCTTTTAAATAGAGTGACGAGGCATAATCAGGATCATCATCCTCCACAATAAGCCCGTATGCGCCATATGCCATGGAGGCTATGGAGAGAAGATCCAAGTTCTCAGGCGTAAACTCCAATAAACCGGACACGAGTACAATTAATCCGGGGAATCCTTCCCGAGCTACCTGCAGATTATCCATTTGCATAATATTATCAACCATTGCCGGAACAGCAGGAGAAACAATATTAATACCCATTCGCCCCAGACCTGCACATGAAGAAATCATTAAACATAAAGATAAAACCGCCATGATTCCGATACTTCTTCTTGTCTTCTCTAACATTTTGAATGCCTCCTTTTAAGGGATTACTTAAAAAAATACGTGAATTTTATTACTTATAATTTTATTACTTATAATTTTATTACTTATAATTTTATTACTTATAATTTTATTACTTATAATTTTATTACTTATAATTTTATTACTTATAATTTTATTACTTATAATTTTATTAC
>DAOWOC010000304.1 GCA_030642225.1 Deltaproteobacteria bacterium | reverse complement strand
TGGAACCGTTCCCTCATAGGCCTCTTTGGCACTTTCTGCATACAGAAAAACAAGATCAAGGTCAGAGCCGTATCCCAATTCAATCCCACCTAACTTTCCATATGCTGCCACGGCAAACCCTTTGGCGCATGTCTTTCCATCTATGAAACATACTGGAGCACCATATTTTTTTTCAAGTTGGCTGAATGCAAGGTTAATCACATAATCAAGAATGGTTTCAGCTATATATGTCAGTCTGTCACTGACCTTCATGGTATTTAATGCCCCGCTTATATCCGCAGCCGCCACCCTGAGTATATTAGCCTGTTTAAATATACGTAATTCCTCCATAATCTCTTCTATATCATCAGCAGGAATGCGTGACATAGTTCGCTTTAAATCCTTTTCAAGAGCTTTTTTGTTCGGCGGATCATAAAGTGTCCTGGGATCAATCAATTCATCTAATAAAACAGGGTGTCTTGTAAGCAATTTTGCAATCCACTGACTTCCTGCCAATAGTTTTGCAAGATTTGAAAGTGCTGTTTGATTTTCAACAAGAAGACTTATATAGCTTGTCCGGCGTGCAATGCTTTCAACAAGTTCCAATATACGTTTCACCGCAAGTTCTGGATGCTTAGTCCCGGCAGCCTCTTTTAAAACAAGCGGCAGGAGTGAGTTCAAACGCTCGTTTCCGAGCTGGCCCAAATGTTTTATGTTATAAGAATCCTTTAAGTCATTAAACATATTCAAAACACTTCTTGGCTCATCAATCCCGACACTAATCAATATATCTATTGCCTCTTGTTTATCTTTAAACCCCTGCCAGATTGCGATTATATTATTTTTAAATGCCTCATTCTTTTCATTGGTTTTCTGTGTGTTTAATAAATGATTAAAGGTATTCTGGACATTTACCCTGTGTTTATTAAGTATCTTTAAAAATGATTCCCAGTCTGGGTTTTTGAGTGAAAATGCAAGGCGTTCCTGCGCTGTCGGATCGTCAGGCAGTGCATGTGTCTGCTGATCCGAATATTCCTGAAGCCTGTGTTCCGTATCCCTCAAAAAAATATATGCCTGTTTCAGCTTATTTGAGGTATCAGATGTAATAAAATTATTATCAGAAAGGCTTTTCATGACCTTCAGGATATTTTTCTCCTGGAGTTCCAATATCCTGCCCCCGCGAATAAGTTGAAAAGTCTGGCATATAAACTCTATCTCTCTTATCCCCCCAGGCCCAAGTTTTATATTATTTGAAAGCCCCTTGTTAAGGACTTCATTGGAAATCATCTGTTTCATTTCTCTTAAAGATTCAAAAATATTATAATCAAGATAACGGCGATAGATAAAAGGCTTTATCATCCTGGCAAGCTGCTCTTGATCCTTCATGCATCCGGTTACTGCCCTGGCCTTTATCCATGCATAACGCTCCCACTCCCGTCCCTGAGTCTGGTAATAATCCTCCATGGAATCAAGATCAACAACAAGCGGACCTGTGTCGCCATAAGGCCGAAGACGCATATCCACGCGAAAAACAAAGCCATCCCCGGTCATGGATCCCAAAACATTAATCAGACTTCTTGCAATACGTATAAAAAATTCTTCATTTGACAGAGGGCTTGCTGTTGTATCTGTCTGGCCAACGCATGGATAAACAAAGATAAGATCAATATCAGATGAAAAATTTAATTCTCTTGCCCCGAGTTTACCCATGGCGATAACAAGCATTTTCTGTTCTTCACCATCTTGAGATAAAGGTAAACCTGATTTTTTGGATTCCCATAGATGAAGAATATTTAATGATACCTTGATGCAGGCATCTGCAAATGATGAGAGTTCTTTGGTTGTCTGGTGATAATCCGACAAAAAAGCAATGTCCCTGATGGCAATGCGCAGCATTTCTCTGCGCCTTGTATCCCGCAGAATCTTTTTTAGTTCAGATATATTATCAACACCTGCAAGGGTTTTTTCAAGCCTTTCATCGTACTCATTTTTATCATATCTACGTTTTAAATCGCCTGTGGAAATAAGGTTATGTAAAAGCTCTGGCCGCTGAACACAATTTTTTGCGATAAACTCGCTGCATGGCCATACTCGCTGAAGCGCTGATAAAGTTTCCTGACCAATTGATGTATTGATTGAGGCGGCCTTTGATGATTTTAAAAAGGCATCCCATGTCTCTTTGAATTTTTCATATGCCCATAATGGTAAATTTTGTTTATTTTTCATGACTCGGTTCCTGTTGTTTGTAAAAAATTCCTGGCATTTTCCTTTTGGTATTTTTTTGCATCCGTGTAGGGATGTGGACTATGGCAAAACACCGTTTTATTAGAAACAGTCACATCTTGAATATTCAATATTCGCTTTTTTATTTTATTCAGCTTACCCTTAACCCGCTCATCACATA
>DAOWOC010000016.1 GCA_030642225.1 Deltaproteobacteria bacterium | reverse complement strand
GTTGAAGCCTTTCTTGTAAAGGTCAATAAAAGAATCGATTCCGGTTTAATCCCCTCTTTTATGAGCCAGGCCACCCTGTAAACAAGAGTCCTTGTCTTGCCTGAACCAGCACCTGCTATTACAAGGACAGGGCCCTCGGTAGTAACAACTGCCTGATACTGAGCAGGATTGAGGTCAATCTTAAAATCCACTATATCACTTCTTTTTCAGCAAAATAGCCCTTTAAGGCTGTTATTAATCCGTCAATAGTAAATTCCCCTGCCTCTACCTTAGCATAAAGCCCGTTTTTAATAATGGTGTCGGATGTTATGGGACCTATACTTGCGAGCGCCACATTTTTTAAAAGATTTTTTACATCATGCCCTTTTAGCATCTTTAAAAAATTGGTCACAGTGGAAGAGCTGGTAAAGGTAACCATGTCTATGGTACCGGATAAAAGCCTGTTTATAATCTCTTTGGTCTCTGATTCGGGCATAACGGTCTCATATGCTGTGACAACATCAACTATTGCCCCATATTTTAAAAGCTCTGCAGGAAGGATATCCCTTGCCTCCCTGGCACGCGGGATTAGTATCTTTTGACCATTAATTCCTTTTGCAAGCAAAACACTTATAATAGACTCTGCCCTGTAACTATCAGGAACAATATCCGCCATAATACCATAATCTTTAAGAGTTGAGGCTGTCTTTGGGCCTATTGCAACTATCCCTGCTTGAGCAAGCCTGCGTGAGTCATAACCTTTTTGCATGAGCCTTTTAAAAAAATATTTAACGCCATTTACGCTTGTAAAAATAATCCATTGATATTCCAATATTGACTCTATGGACTTATCCATGGCACCCCATGACTCAGGTGGGATAATTTTTATTGTCGGGAATTCCAGACATTCAGCGCCTGATTCTTCAAGTATTTTCAAGAGCCCGCTTGCCTGTTCTCTTGCACGGGTAACAACAATACTTTTCCCAAAAAAGGGGCCTGTTTTCAAACCATGAAAGATGATTGCGCAGGTTTACCACATCACCGACAATAAATATTGCAGGCGGCTTAAAACCCTGCTGTTTTGCATCATATGCAACATTTTCAAGCGTTGACACCAAAGTCTGCTGCCTTGGTGTTGTCCCCCATCTTATAAGGGCAACCGGGGTATCATTTGACCTGCCGTGCTGCATAAGCATGGATGCAATATGTTCAAGATTTTTAATACCCATCAAAAAAACAAGGGTGCCTCTGATGCGCCCGAAATGCTCCCAGTCTATGGACGATTTATCCTTTTCAAACCTTTCATGACCCGTGATAAAAGAAACAGACGAGGTATAGTCACGGTGAGTAAGTGGGATCCCTGCATAAGCCGGAACAGCAGCAGCGGATGTAACGCCCGGCACGACCTCGCACATAAGACCGGCATTGACAATCTCTTCGGCCTCCTCACCTCCCCTTCCAAAGACAAAAGGATCACCGCCCTTTAACCGCACAACAATATACCCCATTGCCGCTCTGTCAACAATAAGTCTGTTAATATCATCCTGGGGCAAGGTGTGATCTCCACCTTTTTTGCCCACATAAATTATCCGGGCACCTTTTTTAACATGATCAAGCAGACGCTTGTTGGAAAGATAATCATAAACAATGACATCAGCCTTTTTAATAAGTTCAAGGCCCTTTACAGTAATCAAATCAACATCACCGGGCCCTGCGCCAACAAGGTAAACTATTCCTTTATCCTGCATAAAACATGTCCAAAATCTTTTTGGCCCCCATATTTAAAAGCTTTAAAGCTAATTCATCCCCAAGTTTTTCAGCATCATCCACTGGCGCTGATTCCATGTGTGAAATAATCTCACTGCCGTGTTCATCACTTACCAGCCCCTTTAGTATAATTTTCTGATCAACAACAGAGGCAAAACCAGCTATAGGGACCTGACATCCGCCTTCTAGTCTTTTTAAAAATGCCCTCTCAGCTGTAACAGCCATTCTTGTTTCTAAATGATCAAGAAACCGGACAATATCCCTTATTTTATCATGCTTGCGATATTCAAGCCCCAATGCGCCTTGGCCTACTGCCGGGACAAACAACGAGGTATCAAAAAACTGTTTTTTAAAAGGTGATAATGAAAGCCGGTTTAAACCGGCAGCAGCGACAATAATCGCATCATAAAAACCCTTGTTTAATTTTTCAAGCCTTGTATCAAGATTACCGCGCAAAGGAGAAATATTAATATCAGACCTGAGCCTCAACAACTGGGCTTTGCGTCTAAGAGAACTTGTCCCGATACTTGCGCCGTCAGGCAATGATTCAAAAAAATCACAATCTTTAAATACAATACAATCCCTTGGGTCTTCCCTTTTAGTAATAACACCAACATCAAGACCCTTGGGTATCTCAGCCGGCACATCCTTCATTGAATGGACAGCAAGATCAATATCACCTGTTAAAAGAGCTTCCTCTATCTCTTTTACAAAAAGACCCTTCCCGCCAACCTTGGCAAGCGGCACATCAAGGATATTATCACCCTTTGTCTTTATAATTTTAATATTTACATTAAGATCAGGATATTTTTTTAAAAGCGCATTTTTGACTGAGTCAGCCTGGACAATGGCAAGCTTGCTCCCTCTTGTTCCAATAATCACTTGCATTACTCCGGGGGTTAATGACAGGTTGAACAATTACCCGACGAACATGACGAACAGGCAGAGCTCCCTGCTGAAGCAGTCACCTCACCTGTTGATGATGAGCTTTTAAAAGAACATGTGGATAAAAGCTTTGTAACCTTTTCTGATCCGCACTCAGGACACTTCACAGTATCATGGGAACGAAACAGGATACTCTCAAACTCATTTTCGCATTTATTACATTTAAATTCAAATATTGGCATATTTTTAAGACTCCCATTATATAATAACAAACAAATTCCAAGCACCAAATAACAAATTCAAAACTGCTTTTAAATCTCAATTCAACAACCCGGTCTATTGGATCAGGATTTTTTATTCATCTTCTGCATTACCGCTCCGGCCAGTAATGGAAACATTATTTCATGATGGCCTACGATTGAATAACCCTTGCCGCCTGCTCCTGTAGGACGGGTCACCACATTAGTCATGGGACGGTAATGTCTTATAAAATCCATGTTAACTGTTGTAAAATCATTAACCTTATATTCAAGATTTCTTACAAGGGTTATGGCCTTTAAAAATATCTCCGGCAGGATAACAGCTGAACCCAGATTAATATAAAGGCCGCGTTCCAGCCCGGCAATCTCAGCGGCAAATGTATGGAAATCATAAAGGCTTGCCTCACCTATTGCCGCTCCGTCAGCCGAAGGATGCAGATGTATGATATCCGTGCCGATTGCAACATGTATGGTAAGAGGTATTTCCATGCGATATGCCGCAACATGAAGACTTATATCATTATATTTAAAATTATTTTTTTCAAGATATTCCCCAAGCGCCGAGCCAAGGCCGCAACCATTCTCCCTGGCCATAGTTGCCGCAGCATTGACACATTCAGATGTTTCACTTGCCATGCCAAAAGACCCTGAACTAAGTTCAGCGGCCACATCCTCGGAAGTCATGCCAATAATTGCAAGCTCTGAATCATGGACCATACATGCCCCGTTGCATGCTATCCCTGTTATAAGCCCTCTTTTCATTAATTCAATAATAACAGGATTCAATCCCACCTTTATCACATGGGCGCCCATACCGAGAATAACAGGCCTGTTGTCCATGCGCGCCTTTACCCACGCATCTATAATCTCTCTTAAATCCCTTGCAGCAAGGATATCCGGCAATCCCTCAATAAAATGCAAGACATCCTGGAGACATTCAGTATCTGCAAAATCCTTTGTACTGACCTTACTGACCCTTTTTCCAAGGCTGTAAGTCTTTATTTTTTCTATATCAAGATGTTCTGGTATCATCAATTATTATCCTGTGCAAAAAATATCTGCTCAACAAATTCACAAATCATGTGTTCGGCAAATAGATGAACCTCCTGTATCATAGCCGTGTCACTGCACTCAACAACAAGGCATATATCTGATAATTCCTTTAGATTCCCGCCTTTATTGCCGCTGAGTCCTATTGTTTTCATATTCATCATCTTTGCTTTTTGAATACCTTTTATAACATTCAGCGACTCCCCGCTCGTTGAGATGCCGATAGCAACATCACCCGCGCAACCAAGAGCGGTAACCTGCCTTTCAAAGATATCATCAAAGCTATAATCATTACCTATTGAAGTAATCACAGATGTATCAGTTGTAAGCGCCAATGCAGCCAGGGGCTGACGATCCTTTTTAAAACGATTAACAAACTCCGCAGCCATATGCTGAGCATCGGCAGCGCTCCCGCCATTACCAAAGATAATGACCTTATTGCCTGCTGACAATGCCTTTAAGATCATTTCAACCACATTAACAAGCTTTTGTCCCTCATTCAGGACAAACCTGTTTTTCACATCATTACCTTTTTGTGCGACGCTCTCCAAACCCTTGAGCAACTCATTAGATAACACTACAAACTTCCTTATTTTTAAGCCTTTTATTGGTTAGTATTAAATGCTACAAATTATAATATAGCCTTAAATCTGTCAACCAATTAGAAAACCAAAATAATATGGGGATATAAAAACAACTATCCAGTCAAAAGGATATAACCTAATGGATAAATTTTTTTTAAAGACATTATTGATCTTTGCAGGGGCTGTTTTTTTAATTGTAGGGGCATGCTCCGGTTCAATCATTAATCACAAAAAGCATGGTTCAGATGAGTGCGTGGTGCTGCTGCACGGGCTTACAAGGACAAAAAAATCAATGAAAAAGTTAGAGAAGGTATTGTCCGGCCATGGATACAGGGTTTTTAATATTGATTATCCTTCAAGAAAATATACGATTGAAAAACTTTCATCCATGGTTATACAAGAGACCTTGAGCTTATGTTCTCCTTACAACCCCCAAAAGATCCATTTTATTACACATTCCATGGGCGGGATACTTGTCCGTTATTATCTGTCAAAGAAGAGTATAGCGAAACTTGGCCGGGTGGTTATGCTGAGTCCGCCGAACCAGGGAAGCTGTGTTGTGGATAAACTTAAAAACATGCCCGGATTTAAGACTCTGAACGGCCCCGCCGGTATTCAGCTTGGCACCGGTAAAAACAGCATACCTCTGTCTCTTGGCAAGGTTGATTATAAGGTGGGGGTTATTACTGGAAACAGGAGTATTAATCTTGTACTTTCAATGTTGATCCCCGGGGATGATGATGGAAAGGTCTCAATTGAGAATGCAAAACTTGCTGGCATGTCGGATTTTCTTGTCTTGCCTTATTGCCATCCATTTATCATGAATAGTAAAGAGGTGATAGATCAGTCTATCTATTTTTTGCAGAATGGATGTTTTAAAAGATAATATTTTTCCAGGGAATTGCCTGTGACGAAAGTACCTGGAAAATCGATAGAATATTTTTTTTAAAAGGATAGGCATTTTGTAATATTTACATTGGCAGGATACATCCATTTTTTATATGTGCCATGTTATCGCCATTTGTTCTCGGGTCAACCTCTTTTATCAGGACTGAGAAATTTTCCTCAGCCCTGTGGACAAGGTTATTTTTTGCGCCAGCGGATTGCAGTTCCTGTAAGTTTTGTGGTTGCCTTTCTATAAACAAATGTCAAAATGCTCTGAGTTTGAGTATCAACTTTAATATTGATTATATCATCAGCACCTGCCATACGGGCTTTTTCAAAGAGTTTGATATAACCATTGTCACCTAAGCCGACTATTCCAAGGACATTCATACTTGTTGCCTCAACACTTACAGTCTTGATGATTTCAAAATCATCTGTGTCTAACTTAATCTCAGTATGACTATTGAGAAGAGTGGGATAAGTTACATCTCCAAAAGCAAAACCATGTGTCACACCAACCGGCTGCCTATAAGACACGTTTGATAAAGCTGCGGCACATCCTGTAAGAAACATTAAAGCAACCGCACATGTTAATAAAATAATGTTTTTGAAATTTTTCATCTTTAAACTCCTTTTTTATCTTTAAATTATGAGACATGATTATACAATTTTAGCCTGATAAACATTTTATATGACCCAATTCTCACCTCCTTTTATATTGATATCTGTATCCTGGGCAAATTATACCCCGCAAAAATCAGGCTTCCTCTTCTCAAGCAATGCCAGAATTCCTTCTTTTGCATCCTTCATCTCAAAGGTGCGTGACTGGCAGTGAGCCTCAAATTCTGCTGCAAAGGCAGGATTCCAGTCAAGACCGCGGAATACTGAACGTTTTATCATTTTTACTGCTGTTGGAGCACATGAGGCTATCTCTTGTGCAAGTTCCATGGCCTTCTCAAGAACATCCTCCTCCTTAACAGAATAATTGACCAGACCAATTTTTTCGGATTCTTTTCCATTGATTAAACGGCCTGTAAAAAGGAGTTCCATTGCCCTTGGCAATCCAATAATCCGGGGAAGCATATAGGTTACTGCCATACCTGGATGGATGCCGAGACGGGCAAAGTTTGCGCCGTATTTGGCATTATTATTTGCTATACGGATATCACATATAAGCGCAAGCCCGAATCCGCCTCCTATTGCGTGTCCGTTCATGGCAGCTATAACCGGTATTTCAATCTCCTGTATTAAAAGAAAAGGCCTGTAAAAATCCATAAAGATTTCATTGGGGAGTTTATCTTCTGTCCCGAATATATTGCTTTTAAAATCAGCACCAGCGCAAAAACTCTTTCCAGTACCTGTTATTATTATGCAACGCAGGTCTTTATTCTTTTTTACCTGTTGTATACATTTTTCAAAGGCTGGAAGAAGAAGATAATCCATGCTGTTTCGATTTTCCGGTCTATTCAGAGTTATAAGTGCGATCCTATCTTTTATCTCAAAGATAATAGCATTCTCCGGCATACTTACCTCCTTTTATCGATCAATAATCTCCTTGAATTCCGTACCTTTTGTTCTAAACAGGATAAGTTTTTTCATGGCATCTCCATTGCCGCTGAATTTTGTCAGGCCGGTTATTCCATTGTATGATTTGAGCATTATAAGCGCATCCATTATTGTGCCGGATCTGCTGATCATCATGTTTTGGAATCCTGCTATGGCAAGAAGTGTTGTGTCAAACGCAATGGCATCTATGAGGCAGGGATTTGATTCATAGGTAATGTAGAAGGTACGGATATAATTTTGAACCATCGACCGTTTGCTGAACAGGTCAAAGGCATCTGTTAGAACAACATTGTGTAAATATCTGTATGTTTCCGAGATAAACGCCTGATTGTGCCACAGGTTGTTTCCAAGAAGCATTATGTTATCAATATCATGATAAGCAAGCTGGGGGATGATAAGAACAAGCCTGTCAGGACTGTCAGGGATAAACAGGGCATCAAAATCAATCACCGGGGGTTCATCTTTATCGTCAATATTTTTTTCATCATTCTTATTCTTATCAATATTATCGCATGGCGGGAAGTGACATCCTGTTAATTTTTTTATCTCGTTTCCAAAGTCAGTCTGTTGTGGATTGTAGGCAACCGTTATAACACTGGCGCCGCCTTTTTTATTTACCTCATCAATGAAAATATCTTTATAATTCTGTCCGTATTTATCATTTGGGTGAAGCATTGCAAATGTTACACATCCATTATTTATTGCATGGGATATAAGTGCTGAAACTTGCTGTCTTGGCGTTAAAAAATGCCTGAATATATATTTGTTATCAAACAGGATATTTTCAGCCTGAGACATGAGTATCACAGGGGTGCCAAGATTTTCAAGCTCACTTACAGCCCTTGCTGCATTACTTGACATGGGGCCTATAATAATATCTGCTTTCTCCTCATCTATCAATTGATAAAGGCCTGATATTGCATTGTCTTTTTTACTCGCAGTATCGCGGATAGCAAGGGATATTAAAGGTTGCCTGTCTGATTTATTAAACAGATCAAAGGCGAGTTCAATCCCTTTTAATGCTGATTCGCCATATGGCTTAAATTTCCCGGAAAGTGGCAGCAGACAGCCAATAACTATCTCTTTTTTAAATATGGGTTCTGTGGAAGGGATTTCATCTTCAGAAGGTGGCAATTCCATGGAAGGAGGCGTGTAAACCTTTTCAAAGGTTATTATTTTTTTTGGAGCGCATCCAACCCCTGTTACCAGTAACAGACATATAAAAAATATGCTGAATATCTTAAATATTTTTAAATAAGTAATCATATTAAATTATAATATTTTTGTAAAAATTTTAAGTTTATAAAGTTATGCTTATTTTTTATCCTGCCTGCGTATTGCAGGCAGGATATTGCAGTTTACATCTACATCTTATTATAGCGTTTTATTTGTTTTTTCCTTTTGACTTTAATCCTGACTTATTTTGCTTATTTTTTACTTTTGAAGAATATTTTTTTGATTTTCCTTTTTAATTTCTTGATTGATATCAATAAAATTTTTTCCGCTTGATCTCATCTTAATGATTTCATCAGGAGATATCCTGTAATGTTCAGACATGAATTTCAGATTGACAAGATTTAGAATATCATCATCATTTAAGGGCATTACCCCGCTATTTTTCCCTCCTCTGTTTTTATAATATCCATAAGCCTTGCCATAAGGAGGCCCTTTAACTCTTTTAACAGGTACAAAAAATATATTGGGCTTTAATCCAAATTTTAAAGTTATATCAATCCATGGCAGGCCCTGGAGCCTGAGGCTGGTTATTTTTTGTGAGGCAACATGTGCTTGTGCTGCAAGAAGCAGAACTATTGGCATCTCAACAGGATTTATGCGCTGTTTTTCCATCCTTAACAGTTCAAAGGGCGGGATTTTAAAATGTTCAATCATGGCCTGGTGAAAATCCTCCATGCCTTCTTTGATTGGGGAAGGGATAGGGTCAAATCCGGCGTTTGCCTTAATTGCCGGGCAGGTTGACAATATCAGGATAAAAATTAAAGAAATAATTATACGCATTATACACCTCCTTGAAAAACAGGTTAACCGTTCACGGTTTACAGTTTACGGTTGAAAAAATTGTGAACCGTGAACGGTTACTCTATTATTTACTATCAGTTCCAACTGTAAAAAGTGTTTTCAAGACATCTTCCTTACCAATAATACCAATCAATATCTCATTATCAAGCACAGGGAGTGTATGAAAACCCTTAACAACCATAAGTTCGGCAACTTCATCTATGCCGGCATCAGGCCCCACAGTCACAGTTTTTTTTGTCATTGCCTGCTCCACAGTAGTTGCAGCAATTTTTTGAACTTCTTTTTCAAGATGCTTTAATGATGTAAAGGGGATAAATCCATCCAATAAAGCAAATAATGATGGAATAGGCATTTTTTTCTGTTGAATGACAAGATCGCTCTGACAGATGATACCAAGCAATTTGCCATTATCATCAACAACCGGTATGCCGTTAATATGATGGCTGAGAAGAATCTCTACTGCTGTTGCAATATTGACTTCGGGCGATATGGTGATAACATCTTTTGTCATAATATCTTTTACTTTAAGCATAATCTCTCCAATGAGTCAGATTTAATATTATTTTAAATTTATAAAAGGTCGTGAAAAATCAGGCAAAAATATCCTTATAAGTCTTTCGCATATCCCTTTTTAATATTTTTCCGGTTGGTGTTTTAGGCAAAGCATCAACCAAAATCACTTTTTTAGGCGATTTAAACCTTGCAAGATTTTTGTCGCAATATTTCTGTATAATATCTTCTGTAATATCTGTATTTTTTTTGGGCACTACAACAGCAACTACGGCCTCAACCCACTTTGGATGCGAAATTCCTATAAC
>DAOWOC010000330.1 GCA_030642225.1 Deltaproteobacteria bacterium | reverse complement strand
GTTGTTTCGGAAATAGTCAGCGCACTATGGGGGCTTGGATTTGCTGCGATTTTGGGGATAAATATTGATCCTTTGCTTCTCGTTGTTCCTGTGTTGCTTTCTGCAAGGGCGCTATCCCATTCGTGTCAATGTCTTGAAAGGTTTCATCAGGAGTATGCCGAATGCCGGAATAAGGAGGAGGCTATTATTACGGCTTATTCTGCCCTTTATCCCCCTGCGATTCTTGCAATTGTTACTGATGGGCTTGGTGTTTTAACAATAGCCATTGCAACCATACCTTTGATGCAAAAGCTTGCCTATTTTTCATCATTTTGGATTATAAGTATTTTTGTTGCTGTAATGATATTAAATCCGCTTATTATCTCTTTGTTCTATGCTCCATCATTGGCAAAAGTTGCAAAAAAAATAGAGCATACAGATATTGCAAATTTGGAAAAGAAGAATTTTTATATTCTTTTTATAAGAATGATTTACAGAATGTCCGGCAGGAGAACAAAGTGGATAACAGCCGGAGCAGCCTTTGTTTTGATATTTGTTGGAGGATATTACACAACACATTATTTGAAAGTCGGAGATTCAAGCGCAGGAGGCGCAATACTTTACCCTGATCATCCATATAATATCGCCATGCAGAAAATGAACTCCGATTTTGCTGGAGCCTCCAGGCTTGTTGTTGTGCTTGAAGGCAAAGAAAAGGGAGCCATAAAGGAGCGTGGCTCGTTGAAAATTCTGGAAGATCTTGCATGGTTTATGAAGCAGAATGTGCAAAATGTTGGGGGTACTCTCAGTATGGCTGATCTTGTACGAAAAGTTTACAGTATGTATCATGAAGGATATCCCAAATGGGATATGATCCCAAAATCTGAAAGGACCCTTGAACAGATATTTTTTCTTTTGTCTGCAAGCATGGCCACAGGGGAGATGGATCAATTTGTAAGTCTTCCTGATTATACAAATTCAAATGTCACTGCATTTTTGCGCGGCTATAATCATGACAGTATAAAGAAAGCCATCGCCAAGCTCAAAGAGTTTAAAAAAACAGTGGAGGCTGATCCTGCTTCAAATGTTAATATAAGACTTGCTGCAGGAATACTCGGAATACTTGCGGCTGTAAATGATGAAGTGGAGTGGTCATACTGGGCGACTCTTATAGTTATTTTTACCACCACATTTATTTTATGTTCCATCACCTACCGTTCTTTTAAGGCGGCAATAATACTTTTGATTCCCCTGGCGGTTGTCCAGGTTTTATGTGAAATTATTATGCTGATACTCGATATTCCCCTTAATATTGATTCTCTTCCCGTTACAGCCATAGGCGTGGGAGTTGGGATAGATTACGGGATATATCTTATGAGCAGGCTGAAGGAAGAGAGTGCATTAACTGATGATTTTGATAAGGCAAGAATGATAGCCCTCAGCACTACCGGCAGGGTTATTATGTTTACTGCGTTTACCCTGGCCATAGGAGTCGGTTTCTGGGTATTTTCAACAATGAAGTTTTCTGCAGAAATGGGACTTCTGATTTTACTCTTAATGCTATTTAATATGGTAAGCGCTTTAGTCCTTATTCCTGCGCTTTCAGGAATAATTAAACCGGTGTTTGTAAAAAATATGGGAAAGGAGGTGGCTGTAAATTAAAATAGGTTGCAAGAAGTCGGCTGCAGATAAAACTCATCCAAAAACAGTATGAGCTTTTAAAATAAATAGAATGCTGTGAGGAGTTTTAACCAATTAATTAAAAGGAAACTGGAGGAATATAAGATGAAAAAAAAATGGAGGCTGGGCGTAATGGTCCTTGGACTGATATTTTTTTGTATTCAAATTGCTGCCGCTGCAGATCCACAGTGGAAAGAGCACCAGGATGAAATGTTCAAGGAGATTGGTTTAAAACCAGGTGATATTATAAACAAGGACAACTGGCAAAAGGCGGACGGTTTGATACCCGGGTCTGTTTTGGAGTGGCTTAAAAAAGGACAGTTGGAAATCAAGATCGCCGAGTTTAAATATGATGTGGAGCCTGAAGATGAGTGGGTGCAGGAAGGGTTTAAAAATATGGGAAAATTCGCTTTGGACAAGAATAAAAATCT
>DAOWOC010000345.1 GCA_030642225.1 Deltaproteobacteria bacterium | reverse complement strand
AAGGTATTACGGATGGGCATTAATAAAATTAATACCATTCTGGTCGCCGGTAATAGTTGAAGATAACAAAAATAAAAGGATAAACGGGTCTGTTATATATGTTTCAAATCATTGTTCATCAGTAGATCCATTTTTATTTGGGGCATTGTCTGAAAATATGGTTTTTGTAACATCATGGCCTTTTAAAATACCCTTATTTAATATTATTATGAGAAAAAATGGTTATATTGACAGCAGAAAAGGATGGGAAACATTAAAAAAAAATGGGGCACAGGAGTTGTCAAGCGGGGCATCGATAATTATTTGGCCTGAGAGCCATCGCTCTAAAGATGGAGTGATGAAACGTTTTTATTCAGGCGCCTTTCATTTGTCCCAGTATACAGGAAGACCTGTTGTGCCTGTTGCTGTCTTTGGCACGCATAAATTATTGCCTCCAAAACATCGTTTATTAACGCCATCAAAGGTAAGAATGGTTCTTTTGCCGCCTGTATGGCCCAAAGAGTTTCAAGGTAACGATAGTGTCCTTAAAATGAAAAAATATGTAAAATCCAGACTTGCCGAGGCCTTAGGCCAGGGATATTAGATAATATTAAGGAAGTTTTATGACTTGTAAATTAAGAACATGGGGTCAGGAATTCACATCTGAAGAGATTAGAGATGCAAGGGATAACGGCACATTACTGTCAATGGAACTTGAGTTGAGCAGGATATGCAATATGCGTTGTATTTATTGTTATGCAAGTGCCGGAGACAAACTTAATAATGAATTAAGCCTTGATGAGATTAAAGATATTATAGATCAGGCTGCCTTGTTAAAGGCACAAAAAATTATAGTGTTGGGTGGAGGAGAGCCTCTTATCTATCCTTATATTTTTCAGGTACTGGAACATATAAAAAAAAGGGGTATGGAACCTTCTATTTTTACAAACGGGGTTGCTATTGACAAAGAGATGGCAAAAAATATCTCAAAATTACAATGCCCCGTTGTTGTAAAATGTAATAGCATGGATACTGATATTCAGGATCGTTTGTCCGGGCAAAAGGGTGCATATGATGCGATTAAAAGCGGTATGGAAAATCTTATGGCTCAAGGATACCCTGATGCGAAGCATCTTCTTGGTATTCAAAGTATTATATGTTCCTTAAATATCAGGGAACTTCCGGAAATGTGGAGATGGGCGAGAAGGCATAATATAAGCCCTTATTTTGAAACAATAACATGGCAGGGCAGGGCATGTGAACATTCATTTCTTGAGGTTTCCCCTGAAAAATTGCAGGAACTTTTTGAAGAAATATGCAGTATGGATGCTAATGAATTCGGGTATAACTGGACACCTCATCCCCCGCTCATCGGTTCATCCTGTTCAAGGCATGAATATTCGTGCACAGTCACTTCAATCGGGGATGTTTTACCATGTCCGGGAGTGGATTTGTCTGTTGGTAATATAAAAGATAAATCTTTATCAGATATTTTAAGCCAGAGCAGTGTGATTAATGATTTAAGGCAGATAAGAAAGAAGATAAAAGGTGCGGGCAGGGAATGTGAATTGCTGAATGAATGTTATGGTTGCAGGGGTATGGCTTATCAGGTAAATGGTGATTATCTTGCCGAGGATCCGCTTTGCTGGTTTAAAAATAAGATTTTGAAAAAGGCGGCAGGCAATGCAGGATAAATTACCAATGGATGCGTCCTTACTCTTGCCGCATAGGGCTCCCATGCTTTTGATTGATAAATTATTAAAATGGGAGGAGGGGAGGTGTGTCTGTTCATCCAATATTGCACAGGATAATCCATGGGTGGATAAAGATGGTTATATATCAGATGTATGCCTTCTTGAATCCCTTGCTCAGACAACAGCAGCGCATTT
>DAOWOC010000189.1 GCA_030642225.1 Deltaproteobacteria bacterium | reverse complement strand
GTTGAAACCATTATGGCGATAATAAACACGGGGAAGGAAATTTCTTGATAATCCTTGGCATTGAATCTTCATGTGATGACACATCTGCTGCTCTGGTTGAAAATGGTCATGATATATTATCTAATGTAATTTCATCACAAAATGAATTTCATTGCAAATTCGGTGGCGTTGTGCCTGAGATTGCATCACGAAAACATCTTGAGACAATAATCCCTGTTGTTGATTCATCGCTTGAAAATGCCGGAATTAAGCTGAAAGATATCGACGGCATCGCAGTTACCCAGGGGCCAGGGCTTACAGGCGCCCTGTTGATCGGTTTATCCTTTGCAAAGGCAGCGGCATATGCTCAAAATAAACCCATAGTCGGGGTAAATCATCTTGAAGCGCATCTTTACGCTAACTTTCTTGAGGGAAAGCACCCTCCCCTGCCTCATGTCGGGTTATTAGTCTCGGGCGGTCATACCGGTCTTTATTTTGTAAAAGGCTATACAGATATTTTACTTCTTGGACAAACAATGGATGATGCTGCCGGAGAGGCATTTGACAAGGTTGCAAAACTTTTAAGGCTTGGATATCCTGGCGGGATTGCCATAGAAACAATAGCAAAACAAGGTGATGAAAATTCCGTGGAGTTGCCAAGGGCACTTATGAAAAAAAACAACATGAATTTCAGCTTCAGCGGGCTAAAAACTGCCGTGCTTCGTTATTGTCAAAAAAATCATCCTGATTTTGAACTCTCATTAAATCTTGATGATAATTCCATGGTAAGGGATTATAATACACTCCCCGGATGGATACCTGATTTGGCAGCAAGTTTTCAAAAGGCAGTAATAGATGTTCTGATAAAAAAAACAATGATAGCAAAAAAAATTACCGGTTCAAATGCAGTGGTTATAGCCGGCGGGGTCAGCGCTAACCAGAGACTGCGTCATGCCATGGCCGCAGCATGTGATGAAAATAACATTGAATTCTTTGCCCCGAGTCCTGTTTTATGTACTGACAATGCAGCCATGGTAGCGGGCATTGGTTATCATCTTTTAAAAAAAGGCGAGACTGCCCCGCTTGACCTTGATGCAGTATCAAGATTCCCTTCCCCTGCCTATTATTTCGATTAATCATAAATCATGACACAAGTTAAGACCAAATCCATTTTAAAGGCATCAGGGCTTAAGATGCGCAAAAGTCTTGGTCAGAATCTCCTGATAGATAATAATATCTGCCAAAAGATTGCTGAGGCAGCAGTATCATGTTATGAATTGCCGATAATTGAGATAGGCCCGGGCTTAGGCGCTTTAACAACCTTACTTGCCAGAATGGCAAAACAGATTATCGCTATTGAACTTGATAAAAATATGGCGCGCCTGTTATCAGACAAGATTTTAAAACCCCAGGGACTCTCAAATGTACTTATATTAAATCAGGATTGTATGGATTTTGACTTTTCCGCATATTACAGACATACAGGCAAAAAGTTACAAATTGTCGGCAACCTCCCCTATTACATCTCCTCACACCTGCTTGTCAAAATTTTAGACAATGCGCCATATATCAAATCTGCAACCATAATGCTTCAAAAAGAAGTGGCCATAAGGCTGACTGCAAAAACAGGCTCAAAGGATTATTCAAGGCTTTCTGTTTTGTCTCAGGCGCGCGCAAGGGTTCATACGGTCTGCCGGGTTTCCCCTACCTGTTTTCACCCACCCCCCAAAATATGGTCACAGGTCATACACATGGATCTTACTAAACCAGCGCTTCCTGATATTGATGATTTTGATTTTTTTAAAAAAATTGTCAGGGCAGGCTTTGGCCAAAGGAGAAAAACCCTTTTAAACAGCCTTTCTTCAGGTCTAAAGATAAAACGCGAACAGATGACAATAGAAATTCAAAAAGCAAACTTGTCTGAAAATATCAGGGCTGAAGCGCTTGAACTCGAAGATTTTGCAAGACTTTATAAAACGCTTCTGCTTTATAAAACATTTATAGAGACATGAAAAAATTTCAAAAATTATTATTCTTTTAACTTTTTTCATATTAAATCGTATAATAAAAAATATAATATAGTTTTGATTACTTTATAATTTTTTTTTGGGATATTAATAAATTTATAAAGTACAAAATTATCAAATTTCATGGAAAAAACATGTATAAAAAACACTATTCTGAAATTATTTTTTTAATTTTAATAATACTTATTTTAACGAGCTGCAAAAAATTATCTGTCAGGGATATTATAGTCCCCAAACTGACTGACCTGAAAGAAAATTATATAGAGATTAAATCTCAGGATATCCAAAAATTTAGCCACCTGTTAGAATCTTTTTCAACACTTGGGGAATTTAAAATGGATTATCTCGCCCGTGGTTTTAAGATGCATTACCTGACCAAGGGTGAGGGGGAACCACTAATTTTGATCCACGGATACGGAGCGAGTGTATTCGCCTGGCGAAACAGTATTGATGAACTGGCTAAACACTTCAAGGTCTATGTTATTGATCTCAAAGGCTTTGGTTTATCTGATAAACCAACTGATGCAGAATATAAAATCCCTGCATTTATCGCCGATCTTTCGATATTTATGGATGTAGTAGGGATTAAAAAAGCCCATTTGGCAGGCAACTCTCTTGGTGGTGCTATCGCATGGGGAATGGCTTATGCCTTTCCAGAAAAGGTAATTAGTATTATACCTATAGATCCGGCAGTTTATCCATTTAATTTTATTCTTGAGTTCAAATTGATCGGTACTCCAATTCTGGGGCCTGCGACATTATACTTATTCCCGGGTTTAGGTACTCGTTTAATGCTTCATAAAAGCATTTTTTATAATACCGATAAGATCACTAAAAAGATGTCTAAAGGTTACATAGCGCCTACGAATGATCCTAAATGCCGCAACGCTTTACACCAGTTTATGCGTGTGAATAATCCTGATAAATATTCCGGCATAGATACTATTCTAAATCAGATTAACATTCCTACATTGATTGTATGGGGTGAAAATGATGAAATTATACCAGTGGAGCAGGCTTATCGTATGCAAAAAAATATTTTAGACTCCAAACTTTTAATAATTCCGGAATGTGGTCATTGTCCTAATGAAGAACAACCAAAAGTTTTAAACAAGGCAATAATTGATTTTATAAAAAATATTAAAACAACAAATAAGTAGTTATAGAAGTACATGCCCCAAATTACTGGTTTGGGCTTCTACTTATTATTTCCAGCGTAAAGCTACAATGATTTCCAAACTATGGCAAGTTATTGGTCCTGAATTTGGAATGATAATAGACGGTACTGTTATTACAACAACCATATTTAACACCGATTTTCACAGCAGGAACAAATGTCAAAATAACACCCTAATCAAGCGGCCCAGACTATCTCCACGGTTTTACCGAAAAGCCATGGAACTTTAAACGGTTTTTGTAATTTTTTAACTTCTTTTAAGACAGGGGTATGAGCTCTTTTTCTAATTTTTATTGTAAATTTGTTTCCATCGTAAACCACCCTGCCAGGCATATCAATGAACCTCCTGAAAATGGTTGGCGCAATATTTGCCTCAAATCGTCTTAAGTCCTGTGCAAGGCGACGGTACAAAGTGTCTGCTATTAATGTCCATAAAATATCAAAATGAATGCGAATCATAATTGGTGAAGAAAGGGCGTTTAAATTAAAAAATGCGACTAATTCCGCAAGCTTGTTTTCTATACGCCATCGCCTGGCATAGACCTCCAGGATAT
>DAOWOC010000263.1 GCA_030642225.1 Deltaproteobacteria bacterium | reverse complement strand
TTCGGCGCTACTTCCATGGTGGCCGGCTGCATTCCCTTAAGAACCGAAACAATGACTGTAGCCATTTATCAGAATGCCATGTCAGGGGAGCTGTCCGCCTCAATCGCCGTTGCTCTGCTCTTGCTGGTATTTTCATTTACATTGCTGCTGGTATTTAAATTACGGGTCAGGGACAAAATATGTAACTGAATCGTTATCCAGTCATTGCCGCTGACATGATTTACCATATCAATATCCATAAAAATAAGTTTATAAGCATTTTCATGGATATTCGCACACAAAGGAACACCGGAACACCTGCTGCAAATCTTTCCATCATTGCTAAATGACCCCCCTTCTTTAATATAATCTTTAATATTTTTAATATATGTTTGCCAACGCAAATAATTAAAAAGGGGGTTAATATAAAATTTCTATAATAATATCCTGGGAAAAGCATCAGATGTTTGCAAGCATAGAATATGAACCTGGGCTATGCTGCGGGAATGGGTGAGCATATTTATGTCAATTTTATAACACTTAATAAAATATGTCGGCCTTGACTTAGATTAAAAAATCTTTATTATTAAAAAATGAAAAAGCAGTTTCCTGATTATAGAAACTCCTCTTTTCAACCATTATTTATAAATATGGTTATACCTTGAAAAATTCCGTTTCAAATTATTACTGGAGTAAAATATATGTCGGAAACAGATTATTATAAAATTCTTGGGGTAAACAAAAAATCCTCAGACAGTGATATAAAAAAAGCCTACCGCAAACTTGCCATGAAATATCATCCGGATCATACCGAAGGCAATAAGGCAGCTGAAGAAAAATTTAAGCAAATCAGTGAGGCCTACGCAGTATTAAGTGATAAAGAGAAGAGGCAGCAATATGACACCTTCGGCTCCACCGGATTTCACCAGCGTTATTCACAAGAAGATATTTTTAAAAATTTCAATTTCGGAGATATCTTAAAAGAGTTTGGTTTTAGCGGTGGCGGAGGTGGTTGTAAATCAGGAAAGAGAGGCGGTGGGTTTTCTTTTGGCGGCAGGTCGCCTTTTGGAGCCGGTGCCGGATCACAGGCCCAGGTTAAGGGATCTGATCTGATATATGAATTACCATTAACATTACAGGAAGTAGCGAAAGGAACCAGTAAAACCATTACTTACCAGAATCAGGGGCGCAATGAAAATATTACGGTTAAGATTCCCAAAGGCATGATTAACGGGAAAAAGCTGCGTCTGGCCGGTAAGGGCTCCCCAAGTCCCTATGGTGGTCCGGCCGGGGACCTTTATATTCAGGCTAAAATCATTGCTGATCCAGTTTTTAATAATAAGGGTAATGATCTATATCAACTTCGCGAAATTCGGCTGACCGAGGCCATCTTGGGAACTACTCTGGCAGTCCCGACTATTGAGGGGAAATCACTTAATTTAAAAGTACCACCAGGGACTAAGCCAAAAACAAAAATGCGTCTTGGCGGACATGGATTACCTCAAATAAAAGGTAACGCCACAGGTGATCTTTATGTTAATATTGATATAAAAATTCCTAAAACGCTAACCCCTGAACAAGAGGACCTCATTAAAAAGTTGGCTGATACAGGACTATAGTTATAAATCCAATCGAAATTATTTTTATCAACTTTATATTAGAATAAACCGAATTCAGACACAATTCAATAGTAGTTCGACAAAAACCGGCACAATTATTGAATGTGTAATTAAATGTATATTATTATAATTCGAATTTTAGATAAATTTAAATATATAACTTTGTTTGATGATAAATTGCCTGTTCAGCTGGATTATAAATGGTCTTTTATGCCTGATTAGCATATTGAAGCTTGCATATTAAATTTATTTAACATAAAGATAATTTTAATTTGACTAAGCTCTAATATAGCGCATTATAACTTAAATATAATTCCAAATATATGCTGATTTGTCATTTTTTTAAGCTGAAATGTCCGGTTAACTATATAATATGTCTGAATTAATTCCTGTTTTAGATAAAAAAGAAATTGAAAATAAAATTTTCAGTCTGGCTCATCAGATTTCAATTGACTATCAGTCCCATGATCTAATTTTAATTGGAATTTTAAAAGGTTCTTTTGTGTTTTTAGCTGATTTGATGCGACAATTAAAGCTTGATCGCATAAAAATTGATTTTATGCGTGTTGCCAGCTACGGTTCCGGAACCACATCATCTCAAAAAATCAGCTTGATACAAGATGTTTCGCTTGATATAGAAAATAAACATGTTCTGCTTGTGGAAGATATTGTAGATACCGGGTTAACGCTTGCTTATGTCGTTGACCATTTAAAATTATTTAATCCCAAAACCATCAAAATTTGCGCGTTTATTGACAAAAAAGAGCGTCGTAAAATTGACATTAAAGTAGACTATGCCTGTCATAAGACCAGACAGGGGTTTCTTGTGGGTTATGGTCTAGATTATGCTGAAAACTATAGAAATTTAGCAGGATTATACCACCTAAAACAATAACTAATAAAGGTGTGCCATGATTATCACCTGTAATAAGTGTAGCACCAGTTACAATCTTGATGAAACTCTTTTAAGTTCAACAGGATCCAAGGTTAGATGCTCTCGATGTCGCAATATTTTTATAGCCTATCCATTGCAGGCAGCCGATGAAACAGAGGAGCCAGCAGAAAGGATACAAGAGGCGATCATTGAACAAGATTTTGCTGACACAGAATTCGAGACTGAGCAAAATTTAGGAACTGACGATTTATCTCAAGATGAAGATTCTGAGCCGGAAGATAGCAGCTCGCCATTGGACGAAGGCCTGGACAGTTTGGGATTTGATATCGAGGATTCTTCGACTGTTGAAGATGAAGAGGTGAA
>DAOWOC010000021.1 GCA_030642225.1 Deltaproteobacteria bacterium | reverse complement strand
GTTGTTTTAAAGCACATACAACCGTTTTTAATGCCCTTCCAAAAACACCTCTAAATGTAGATCCTTTATAGGGTGGCAAATATGCGTCATTTTCCATAACAGAAAAAAACTGATATTTTTCGTATTTCATAATTGTTTTTGTATAACCTTTATGCCTGGCGGGCACAACAAAACATGAAAGATTGTAGAAACAAGGCAGGCATTGTCTCTACAACAACATGAGAGTTAATATTTTCCAAATAACATAAAGTCTTCTGAATTAAAATATTAACAGTTATATAATGTTAGATTTTTAAATTAATATTATGTGGATATTTTATAAATTCAGTTTTTAAATAATTAAACAATTTGTCGAATATCCTCAGCCTATTGCACTTTATAATTTAATTTTGTTTTTTGATCAGGATACTATCCGTTTTTTGATAAAATTCCTTTTTTTATTTGCTGAAATCATATATTAAAACAAGGGAATTTTGCTAATATTTTTAATTATTTTAAATATTGATTATTTATCACCCTCGATTTTTTTCGCACCTAAGGTTGAGGTATAAAATAAATAATACATAATCCGGAAATAATAATGAGATTTAAAAGGCTGTTTCTCATACTCATAACCCTGCCTCTTGTATCCTGTGGTGTTTACAAGGCAACTAAGAATCCCGGGGCTCAAATCAGGATTCCAGCATTATATTCTTACAATAATTCTGAAATTACCGGGGATGAAGAATGGTGGCACACATTTAATGATTCGGATTTAAACCGGCTTATTGATAAAATCCTTGTAAACAGCCCTGATATTATAATGGCCTGGAGTCGGCTTGCTCAGGTCATGGCTATCTCAAAACAAAAAGGGGCGGCATGGTGGCCGAATATTATGCTTAAAGGCGGAAATTCCAGAGCAAGGTCAAATATTACAAAAACAGATATCTTTTCAGATATCTTTTCAGGGGGGCTGATAACAGATGCCTATTATTCAAACCGGCATTATATAAACCTTGAAGCAAGTTATGAGATTGATCTCTGGGGGAAAATAGCCTCGCTTGATCGGGCAGCGAAAAATGATTTTAAGGCAAATCGCCTTGATCTTGAAACCATAGTAATGACTATTACTGCTCAGGCTGCGGAATTATGGTATACATTAATCGAACAGCAAATACAGCTTAAGCTGATCAATAAACAGCTTGAAAATAATATTCTTTATACAAAACTCATTGAGATGCGATTTGCTAATGGTATTGCAAACAGCATGAATGTCCTTATGCAGCGTCTACAGGTTGCAAACTTAAAAGCAAAGCTGCCTCTTACCCAATCCTCAATAACAACGCTCAAACATCAGATCAATCTATTGCTTGGCAGAACACCAAATACACCTTTTGAAAATATCCCGGGGGGGCTGCCCGATATATGGGAACAACCTGCTATCGGCATACCATCCGATCTCCTTACAAAACGACCGGATGTAAAGGCAGCCCAACTGAGAATAATAGTCGCAGACAACAGGGTTGGCGCAGCTGTGGCCAACCTTTACCCATCATTTAAAATCTTTGGTTCAACCGGCTATGTTTCTACAGACTATTCCAGGCTGCTTGAAAGATGGGTATGGAGCATTGGAGACAGTATTGCTGTAACCCTGTTTGACGGTCACCGCAAGAATCAGGAGATAAAACTCCGTAAGGCCATTGTAGAGGAAAGACTTGAAAATTACAAAAAAACCATACTTACAGCCTTAAAAGAGGTTGAAGGCGCCTTAATGAGTGAAGATAGCCAGAAAATTTATATAAAAGTGCTTATAATAAAGGAAAAACTTGCCAGGGCTACGTTTGAGGAGGCGAGACAACGCTATATTAACGGCCTTGATGATTATCTTAATGTACTTAACGCCATAGAATCACTGCAAATAATAGAGCGTGAGTTAATAAATGCTAAACACGGCCTCATATTATGGCGCATCAGGCTTTGCCGGGCATTAGGCGGCACATGGACTCAAAATCTCAAAAAAAATAAAAAACAGGAAACAAGGGATATAAAAGGTGAGAAAATTTTATAAAATTCTGACGGTTGTAATGATTATTGGCATGGGGGTCATAATAAGTGTGATCCTGACTAAAAGTAAACCCAATGCCGTAAAAAAACCTATTGCCATTGCCCCGCCTGTTGTGGAATCAATTATCGCTAAAGAAACCGATAGAACCATTACATTATCATCCTTTGGAACAGTTATACCTGATAGAAAAGTGACACTCAAACCACAGGTTTCCGGTAATATCATCTGGAAAAACAAAGGCCTGATCCCAGGCTTATTCTTAAAACGCAATGAAACCATAATAAAGATTGATCCGAGCGATTATACTCTTGTCTTAAGACAACGCGAGGCAAACCTTAAAGCAGCGGAGGTTGATCTCAAAATTGAAAACAGACGAAGAGCCGTGGCTGAACTCGAATGGCAGCTGGTAGAAAAAGGGATTGAAATAACTGAAAAAGGCAGGGAACTGGCTTTAAGAAAACCACAGGAAGAATTGGCAAAAATAAAAATGGATTCAGCTCTAAGCTTCCTTAAAAAAGCGGAACTTGATCTTAGCCGCACTATTATTAAGGCCCCGTTCAAATCTATAGTTATTGACGAGGAGGTGGAAACAGGTCAAAACATAGGGCCAGGACAAAAGATAGCCACCTTAGTTGGTACTGATAAGTTTCGCATACAGGCCTCTATTCCCGAAAAACACTTACATTGGATTAATATACCAGGCATAAAGTCTATGGGATCAAAGGTCAGGGTCATCTCAAATAATTCAATAAGAAAAGGGGAAGTAATCAGCATTTGCAAAGAAGTAAATACCAAAGGCCGCATGGCACATATTATAATCCGGGTTAATGCTCCCCTTGATATTAAGGCAGGGAAAAGTCCTCTTCTGCTCGGCACTTATGTCAGGCTTGAGATTCAGGGCAAAAAAATAAAAGGGATCTATACCATCCCACAAAAAGCGATCAGAGAAAATAACGAGATATGGGTTATAAAAAAAGATAAACTGACCATCCGCAATATTAATGTTGTGTGGGAAAGCGCTGAAGAAGTTCTGATACGCGGGGATATCAAACCAGGTGAAAAGATTATAATCAGCCGCATTTCAATACCTGTTGAAGGCATGAAGATTAAGGAATACAAAAAAAACCTGTAACCGTTCACGGTTTACAGTTATCGGTGCACGGTTGAAAAAAACAGAAGGTAAAGGATAATTATGGGGTCATCTTTTGAAGATTTAAAAGTTTGGAAAAAACTGTGAACTGTGAACCGACAACCGTGAACGGTTACAAGAACCCTTCTGAATATAGAACAAGCGGGCAGAAAAAATGAACACAAAGGACAAAGGACCTATCGCATGGATGGCCAACAATCATGTGGCAGCCAATCTTTTTATGCTGATTTTGATTGCAGGCGGCCTGATCATGCTTACTCAAGCCACAAAAAAAGAGATATTTCCTGAAATTGATCAGGGTACTGTCTCCATCACTGTCCCCTATCCAGGAGCCTCTCCTGTTGAGGTTGAAAACGGCATTATCCTCCCTGTTGAAGAAGCAATTGACGGGATTGACGGGATTAAGGAGATAAAAGCCAGGGCATCGGAAGGGGCAGGCATTGTCTATGCAGATATATTCTATGATGCAGACCAGGATAAGGTTGCAACTGATATCAAAAATTCCATAGACCGCATTATCACCTTTCCTGATGATGCAGAAGACCCGCAGGTAGAGATAGTCACAAAAAAAGTAATGGTAATTCAGATCGCTGTACACGGCAATATTAAAGAGGGAATTTTAAAAGAGATAGTTGAAACCATGCGTGATGATATGCTCAGATATGATAATATCTCACAGGTTAATATAGATGCATTAAGACCGCAGGAAATAAGCATCGAGGTCTCTTTGCAGACTTTGCGCAGTTATGGACTGACACTCAATGAAATAGCAGGTATAGTAAAAAAATCAGCTGTAGAGATACCAGGTGGAGAACTCAAGACAGAGGCCGGAAAGATACTCCTTCGGACCGATGAAAGACGCAACCGGGCAAAAGAATTTAAAGATATTATTATAATAGCTGATGATGCCGGTTCAGTTGTCAGACTCAATGAAATAGCTGAAATTAAAGACAGTTTTGAAGACAAGGAATTATTTGCCTTTTTTAATGGAGAACGCTCTGCAGTAATAACGGTCTATCGTGTAGGCAAGCAGACCCCTGTGGAGGTGTCGGATTCTGTAAAAAGCTACCTTAAAAGGATAAAGCCCCTTTTGCCGCCCGGCATCAAGACAAATATTCTTATAGACTTCTCAGATATATATAAGGACCGTATACACCTGCTCGTTAAAAATGCCATAATCGGCCTTATATTAGTGCTTTTGCTGCTCAGTGTTTTTCTCCAGCCCTCACTTGCCTTCTGGGTCACCATGGGGATACCCATATCATTCCTCGGCTCTTTTCTTTTTTTGCCTGGATTCGATATCTCAATAAATATGATATCGCTTTTTGCCTTTATTGTAACACTTGGTATAGTTGTGGATGATGCAATTGTTGTGGGAGATAATATTTATGAATGCAGACTGAGAGGTGAAGATAATATAACAGCATCCATTAACGGGGCACGTGAGGTTTCCATACCGGTAATCTTCTCTGTGCTTACAACCGTTACGGCCTTTGCCCCCATGCTTTTTGTGCAGGGTGACTGGGGACAGGTAATGCGAAACATCCCGCTGGTTGTTATTATTGTCCTGCTAATCTCTCTCTTTGAATCTCTTTATATACTTCCTGCCCATCTCGGCCATATAGCACAGAATAAAAAAGATAAAACAGGCGGGCTTACCCGTTTTCAGTCATGGTTTTCAGAAGGAATTATAAAAATTTCCAAGGATATATACGGCCCGCTGGTAAAATGGACAATACAAAATCGATGGCAGACCCTTGCCATAGGTATTGCAATGCTTATTATAGCCATTGGCTTTGTACGTGGCGGTTTTATTAAATTTACGTTAATGAACAATCCTGAAGGCGACTGGGTTATTGCAACGGCTAATATGCCATTTGATGCCCCGCGTGAAGATGTTTTTTCCGTAAAGGAACTTATTGAAAAGTCTGCCCGGGATATTATTATGGAAAACAACGGCACAAAAATATCCAAGGGTATCAGTGCCATTGTAAATAGTTCAAATAAGATTACAGTCACAGCATCCTTTGTTGATTCCAAAAACCGCGATATCAGTCTTAAGGACTTTACAACTGCCTGGCGTAAAAAAGTTGGCAGGGTTCCCGGGGTTGAAACCCTTAAATTCGAAATCGGAAAAGTTGGACATAAAAGCGGTCCGCCTATTGATATCCAATTCACACACAATGACATCCATGTACTGGAACAGGCATCCGCAGAAATGGCTGACCGATTAAGTAAATATCCGGGTGTACTGGATGTGGATAATGGCTTTGCAACAGGAAAACCCCAGATCGACTTTAAGCTGACCCCAGAGGGCAGAAGTCTCGGACTCACCCCGTTTGACCTTGCAAGGCAGATACGCAACTCCTTTTACGGCATAGAGGCATTCAGCCAGCAATGCGGCAATAACACTGTTGCCATTAATGTTAAACTGCCTGAAGATGAACGCAATTCAATCTACTCCCTTAAAGAATTAATTATCCGCACACCTTCTGGCGGTGAAATTCCTCTTGAACAGGCTGCCCGATTCAAACAAGGGACTTCATACACAAATATAAACCGCATTGACCGCAAACGGATAATCTCTGTAACAGGCGACATTGATCTTGATATAACAAGTGTAAACAATATAGTATCATCTATTGATAAATATGACCTGCCGGAACTAATGGAAAAATATCCGGGTCTGCATTACGTTCATGCAGGTGAAAAAAAAGACTCCAAAGAGGCAATGAGTACACTCATAACAGGTTTTCTTGTTGCGCTGCTTATAATGTATTGTCTGATTGCAATACCATTTAAAAGTTATATACAGTCAATAGTTGTGCTTCTCGCCATACCTTTCGGTTTTATAGGCGCATTGATCGGCCATCTTATAATGGGATACAACCTGAGCCTGATGAGCATGTTTGGTTTTGTGGCCTTATCCGGGGTTGTTATAAACGATTCTCTTGTACTTGTTCATAAAGCAAATGATCTGCGTAACAATAAAGGGTTTACTTTGATAGAAGCGATTCAGCAGGCCGGTATCAGGAGATTCCGCCCAATAATTCTCACGTCCCTGACCACCTTTTTAGGCCTTAGCCCAATGATATTTGAAACATCCATTCAGGCACGTTTTTTAATCCCAATGGCGCTGAGTCTTGGGTTTGGCGTTCTCTTCGCCACGATGATTACCCTGCTTCTTGTCCCGGCCTTTTATATGATAGAGGTGGATATTAAGGAGATTATCCTTGAAATTTTAGATGACATTAAAGGTTTTTTAAAAAACAGATTTTAAAAATCAAGATCATATGTTTTCGGTATCATTATCAAACTTCTTTCCACCCTTTCCTCAATCACAATATCCGGCTTTTCTTTTATCACAATTAATTTTAAAAGATTCAACTCTGCAAATGTCCACACGTATATGCTTTTTTTGAAATGTTCTGATAAATATGGCTGCAATGCTGATGCAAAAGAATCACGAAACATTAACAAGGATAATTCAGAACCTTCACAAGCCCAGGCAAAAGGTTTGTTTCCCTTTGGCCATTTATGTTTCAAATTAAGTTCATAAGGGATATCCCGGGCGCATGGTTCAAACTTTGGGATAAGGCTTATGGTTTGCCCGCTTTCCATGGTGTCTGTTTCTAACATGTTTATTAAATCTCCACCGTGATAATCCTTTGTAATTATTTCAAATTGCGATAATGGATTATAATCCAAATCATTATAATATTTTTTAAACTGTTTCATTATTTTTCTGTAAGCTATAAATGCCCCGAGCTCATTCCAGTGTGTGCCTGTACGCCTGTAAACAAGCCATTTCCCCTTAGCTGAAAGGATATCTTCTCTAAGGTCAATAACCTCTATATCTGTATATTTGCCAAGATGTTTTATAAGTTGATCCAGATGTGACTCTTCCCTGACACGGCTCACATAATCCGGTAAAAATTCAGGATAGATTGAATGTTTATTAGGAGCTACCACAAAAAAATAAGCTATGCCCTGCTTATTGAGCCATTTTTGCTTTTGTTCAAGGTGTTTTTGCCATTGGGTCAGTTCAAATAAGGTTAAAGGCTTAAGACAACGATAAGTATCTATTACTCCGTCGCCTGCAAAAAACAACCAGTCATCTTTGCCAAAAATAACCTTTGATGAAGACGAGATTCCAAAAAGATCGATTTTATACCATGAAAAAAAACGTATAAGAGGAGTCCTGAAACCAAAATGATCATTAAAAAAGGCCTCAAAACGCCTTGGGAATTTTTTAATCACACGGCGTTTTGGAGCAATTTCAGGGAAAGGTGTGAGCAGACGTTTTTCATTCCCGGTTAAATCAGGTGAAATATCAAATATATTGCCCAAAACAGGTAAACAAATAACTGCAAAAAAAATCATTACAAGAATAATATTGAAAATTGTCCTGATTTTTATCATTATATTTGTGATTTTCCTAAAATCTGAAATATATAAATGGATTATAAGTGCCTGCAGCAAGATTTATCAGGCATATAAAAAATATAAATAAAACCACAAACAAATCCACACCATAAAAAGAAACTTTTAAAAGACCTTTAAGCCCTTTGGCACGTGAAATCACTTCATCTATTATTTTTTCCAATACTTTTAAAAAAGGCATGGAGAAAATTATGCCAAGAGCAAAAATGATTATTATTTCATTATTCAGAAACATTGCAGCATTAAATTCAAGACCGGTGCCTTTGGCAAATCCCGCCATAGATTTAATAAAATCAATGGCATCTGTTAGTGTATCAGCCCTGAAAAATACCCACCCGACCATAATAACGAGAAGAGCATACACATGACGAAAAGGCCTTGCTAACCGCTCAATCAACTGCATAAGACCAAGACGCTCAAACACAAGAAATGTCCCGTGCAGCATACCCCATATAATAAAATTCCAGCTTGCCCCATGCCATAAACCACAAAGCAAAAATACAATCCAAAGATTAAAATAAGTCCTTAAACGGGTTCCGCGGTTACCCCCAAGTGGTATATAAAGATAATCTTTAAACCAGGATGACAAAGAGATATGCCACCTTTTCCAGAATTCCCTGATAGATTGAGAAATATATGGATAATTAAAATTTTCAGGAAATTTAAAACCAAGCATACGTCCCAAACCAATAGCCATGTCTGAATAACCTGAAAAATCAAAATATATCTGCAGGGTGTAACATATAATCCCTATCCATGCTAATGGGGTTGTAAGAAAATCTAAAGGAATTGTAAAAATTTTATCAGCAACCTCTCCCAATGGGTTGGCAATTATCATTTTTTTCCCTAACCCGAGGATAAACAGCCTTATCCCAATGGCAAGGGCTTCAAAATTAATAGTGCGTTTTATTATCTGTTCGGCAATATCATGATATCTTACAATAGGTCCTGCAATAAGCTGAGGGAATAATGATATGTACAGGGCAATATTAACCGGTTTTTTTTGTGAAGGGATTTTATTTCGGTAAACATCAATAATATATGACATGGCCTGAAAGGTAAAAAATGAAATACCAATAGGCAGGTGAATGCTCCTGATCTCTATTACAGGAAGACCTGTAAATTTTATCAGAACATTCAGATTATCAATAAAAAAATTCCCGTACTTAAACCATCCCAAAAACAACAAATTCAAGGATATAGCTGTGAATAGAAAAAACCTGCTATTTTTTTCCCCACGATAACGCTCTATAAAAAGACCCGCATAATAATTAACACCTATGGATAACAGCATTAAGGTTATATAAAATGTCTCTCCCCAGACATAAAAAAAAAGACTGGCAAGCAGCAAAGAAACATTTTTAAATTTATACGGGATAAGAAAATTAATACATAGAACAACCGGTAAAAAAATAAAAAGGAATGTAGTAGAGCTAAATAGCATTACAATTTAATCTCTGCAGCAGGTTATTATTGAAAAAATTATACAAAAAAAGACCATTCCCAAAAAAAAGAGAATGACTTTAAAATATAAGAATAAATAATTATAAATCACTTATTCTTTCAAAGAAAATAAACAACCCTGATGAAAACATTATTAAGTAATGCCTCTGTATACTCTTTATCACCAATTTAATAACCTCATCGGATACAGTGTTTTTT
>DAOWOC010000065.1 GCA_030642225.1 Deltaproteobacteria bacterium | reverse complement strand
GTCTCTGATATTTCCTCCATGGTAGCATTATGATACCCCTTTTGAGAAAATATCATAAGCGCTGCATTCATAATCCGTTCACGCGGCCCGGTTAAATCATTCTGGTCAACCCGATCTCTTTTTATCTCCTGAGAACCCAATAACACCTTTTTTGCAAGGGCCTTCACATTCCCGCCCCTTACAGCAACTTCATCTACAATAAAATCCGCCAACTCTGCGAGAACAATTTCGCTGTTATCTCTGTCAGCAATAAGTATTCGGGCCTCTGCCATAAATCCAACGGCAACATCAATCAGTTCTTCTCCAGCTGGCAAAGCCTGATCAAGCCTTTTTGTTACAGATTGAGAAAACGCCCTAATGAGTCTTTCCGTATTTTTCAATCTTTTTATTAAAGTATGCAGGTCTTTATTCATATAAAATCTTTAGAAGATAACAATGACTGACCAGTCAGTCATTGTTATCTTCTGACATACCAATATCTCTCTTGTCAATTATTATTTTATATTAATATGATTTTACTTATCTTGTTATTAAACAAAGCATGTGCTATACAAACACACACTTTATATAATTTAATTATCAAACCTGAGACAAAAATAAATATGGGAAATATTATAACAAGATTTGCGCCTAGTCCTACCGGATATCTTCATATAGGAGGCGTCAGGACAGCCCTTTTTAACTGGCTGTATGCGCGTCACAACAATGGCAAATTCATCCTCAGAATAGAGGATACCGACGCCATAAGATCAACACAGGAATCAACTGACGCGATACTCGATGGCATGAGGTGGTTAGGAATTGATTATGATGAAGGGCCTTTTCTGCAAAGTAACCGCCTTGATATCTATAAAGAATACACGCAAAAACTACTTGATTCAGGCCATGCATATTATTGCGACTGTACCCCTGACATGCTGGAAGCAAAACGTAAAAAGGCATTAGAAGAAAACCAAAAACCAAAATACGATGGGACATGCAGAGATAAAGGGCTGAAACAGGGTCATGATATGGTCATAAGATTCAAGACCCCCCTGACCGGCGCAACCATTATCCATGACGATATTAAAGGCAATGTATCATTTCAAAATACTGAACTGGATGACCTTATTATCCAGAAAAGCGACGGTAATCCTACTTATAATTTTGCCGTTGTTGTTGATGATGCCACAATGGGTATAACGAATATAATCCGCGGGGATGATCATCTGAATAATACACCAAGACAGATAAACATTTATGAGGCATTGGGCTTACCTGTGCCGCATTTTGCCCATGTACCCATGATCCTTGGCCAGGACAAAACCGGGCTCAGCAAACGTCATGGCGCAACAGCTGTCACAATGTACAAAGAAATGGGGTTTCTGCCCCAGGCAATTATAAATTATCTTGCAAGACTGGGCTGGTCCCACGGTGATCAGGAAATATTTACCCTTGATGAATTAATTGATAAATTCAGCCTGAAAAATGTAGGAAAATCCGCAGGAGTTTTTAATCTGGAAAAACTTGAATGGCTTAATTCACAACATATTATATCAACCCCTTCAGAGATTATACTTCCTCACCTGATGCCTTTTTTAAAAAAACATTCACTACCTGTAGATGATAAAGATTATATTACAGCAGGGATTGAAACCCTTAAAAAACGTTCCAAAACCCTCCTTGAAATGGCTGACGCTATAAAATTTTACCTTGCAGATGATATTGAGATTGATAAAAAAGCCGGGGAAAAATTTCTAAAAGCAGATATGTTATCTTATATGGAGGATATTTATTTAAGATTAGAAAAACTTGAAAAATACACTGAGAAAAGTCTTGAAAATATTTTTGTGCAGATCATGGAAACACATCAAATTAAGTTCGGAAAGATTGCACAGCCGTTAAGGGTTGCTCTCACAGGCACAACAGTTAGCCCTGGTATTTTTGAAATTATTATTGTCCTTGGCAAAAAAAGGGTTGTAAAACGAATTAAAAATGCTATCCAATATATTAAAATGATAAAAACTTCTTGACTTTTTATACCCCTTTTTATAAAAAAAAATCGTCTATCAATGGGGGATGGTCTAGCGGCAGGACGACGGGTTCTGGCCCCGTTAACCCAGGTTCGAATCCTGGTCCCCCAGCCATTTTTCAAAATAAAAGCAGTGAGTCAGGTTCAAAGACTCCTTGCTTTTATTAATTATATTTATATATTTCTTGATGGTTATGTTAAAAAATTTAAGAACAGGTATAATATTTGAATAAATATATAATTAAGGAGCAATAAAAATGGAGGCTTTTGTAGGTGTATCTTTTATAATAGTAATGTTTTGTTTTCTCGTAGGGTATCCGATGGTATCTGTTGTTATACCGGAACTCTTAAAAATAATGAAATAAAAATACGTATTTGATATTACCAAATGGTTTGGGGTGGGTGCTTCCGGTATCAGTCTTTTAAACCTTGTCCTGATGCAGGTAAAGAATTGGCCTTCTTCATCCTGTATCAGGGCAGAAGTGTAAAGACAAAAAGGTAAATCAATGAAAGATAATCGTGAACTGGTTTTAAAGGTTACAAAGGAAATCATTATTAAATTCATTGAAACAGGGAGAATTTCTCCAAGCTCTTTTAATGAAATATTTCATACGGTTTATGAGGCTATAAATGAAACTTTGAAAGATAAAACAGAAAAAAATATAAAAGAATAATCTTATAAAAAGGTATGGCGCTCATGAGTGTATGGGATAAACTAAATAAAGACCTTATACATTTAAATATTATTGTGCCTGATAAAACAAAACTTTTACAAAAATTTGCCCGAAACTTTACTGCTTTTGACAAAACATTGCCCGAGGATGAACTTTTCAGACTTTTTATACAAAGGGAAGGGATTACAAGTACCGGGCTTGGTCATGGTTTAGCAGTACCGCACGCAAGACTTACCCAAATAATGCCCCCTATAATTGATGTAATCCTTTTAAAAAAACCGGTTAATTACAATGCTATTGATAAAAAACCAGTTGATATTGCCTTTGCCATTGTTGGTGGAGAAGGTTATATTCAGGAATATCTTAATGTCCTTTCAAGTATCGCAAAATTAATGCGCAACAATGCCAATTTAATCAATGTCATGCGCCAGCTCACATCAAACATACAATTGATTGAGTTAATCAGGGCATACGAAAAGACTCTTCCCACCCTTCCGCAATTTTAATAATTTATTGCAAAAGGGAAAGAAGAGTAAAGTATGTTATAATATTTCTCTACAAAAAACTACGCTTACTTGGTTTTAATTATCTCTTCTATAATTTTCTGAAAGGACTCCGCAGCCGGCGTTTTTAAGTCACCTGCCATGAATGGCACGCCATCATCGCCCCCTTCAACCACACGAGGGTCTATGGGAATTGCACCAAGAAATGGTATCTTGAATTTCGCTGCCATTTTTTTACCACCACCTGTTTTAAACAAATCCAATCTTTCACCACATTTTGGGCAAACATAACCGCTCATATTTTCAATCAATCCGATAATCTTCATATTAACGCGGTTACAAAAATTTATAGATTTTCTGACATCTGACAATGATATCTCCTGGGGCTGGGTCACGATAACAGCCTTGGCATCCTTGATAATTTCAGCTATTGCAAGAGGCTCGTCACCTGTGCCAGGTGGAGAATCTATCACAAGATAATCAAGATCATCCCACATGACATCAGACATAAACTGACGGATAGCACCCATTTTTAGAGGCCCGCGCCATATAACAGGTGAGTCCGTATCCTGCATCAAACATTCAATAGAAACAGCCTTTAAGTGGCTGTTATATTTCTTTGGAAGCATGTAACGTTTATCAGGAGAAAGGTCAAGCATGCCAGAGATACCGAGCATTTTCGGGACGCTGGGACCATGAAGATCAACGTCCATCAACCCCACCTGAAAGTTGGCTTCGGCCAATCCAAGTGCCAGATTAACAGCCACAGTGCTTTTACCTACCCCACCCTTGCCACTCATGACAAAAATTTTATTTTTTATCTTTGCAAGTGAAGCATTAATAACAATATCCTGGGCATTTCGTTCCATCTCCGCATTACTTTTTCGTTCCATCTCCGCATTACTTTTTCGTTCCATCTCCGCATTACTTTGCTGATTTGTTCCACATGTCCCACCGCAAGATTCTGAAGAACAGTCATTACTCATAATATTTCTCCTTAAAATTTAACAACTTTGTAAAAAGTTTAACTGATTTATAATCCATACGTGACACGAGCTTATAAAAGTTAAAACTTTTCCAAAATTATCCATTTTTATATCCCTTTGCAGGATATTCAACTTTTCACCTTCACCCGATTCAGTTTATCTTTATCAATATTTTTCACTTACTCCCACTTATTAATAAAGTCAAGAAATCCTGAATAAATAAACATAAAAGCATTTTACAAACTCCTGAATTTAAAAAACTCCTTGCAGGCAATTCATGATTGCATTAATTTAAAAAATTAAACAATTTTCTTTGGGGGAAAAATGAGTGAGCTAAAGGCTCCTTTACCTGTAAAATTTATATGTTCAATAATCAGTCATGACGCTGATCTGTTTGACGAGGTGATGTCAAGACTTTCATGTAAATTGGATATCATTGAAAAAATGTCGGATATTTTTTTGTTTGATCATACAAAATATTATTATAAAGAGATGGGAAACCCTTTATGGAGACGATTAATAAAATTTAAAAACCTTGTGGATGCTGCTGATATAGTCAATTTTAAACTTGTCACAAACCAGATAGAAAATGAATTTACTCAAAACGGCAACCGCCGGATAAACATAGACCCAGGGATATTATCCGCTGAAAGACTTGTCCTTGCTACAGGGAAAAACTTTACTCATCGTATATACCTTGGCAAAGGGGTTTTTGCCGACCTTACTCTTTTATTTCAAAAAGGCGGTTTCAGGCCATTGGAATGGTCATTCCCCGATTATTCATCACCGCCTATCCTTCCACTTTTAAACGACTGGAGAAATGATTATATGAAACAATTAAAAGAAAACGAGGCAAATAAATGTTAATGAGCATGACGGCATATGGCCGCGCAGAATCAAAAGACCCTGATTTTCCCGTAATCATTGAGATTAAAGGGGTTAACAATCGTTACAAAGATGTGGCAGTCAGGTCGTATGGAAAATATTCTTCCATGCTTGATGAAAAGGTTAAAAACTATATACTTTCACAATATAACCGTGGTAAAATTGATATTAAGATTCACTTGAATATACCGGTTAAAAGTTCATTACCCGTACCTAATATTGAGCTTGCCAAAGCGTATTTAAAGGCTGTAAAAGATATCAGTTCCGAATTAAATTTAACACAGCCGCCCGGCTTATCCGAACTCCTGATGTTCCGTGATATTATTACAATAAAGGCAGAGGAGACAGACATTGAATTAATCTGGAATAATATCAAATCAACCGTTGACAGCGCTATGAGTGATTTTCTTGGCATGAGACAAAAAGAAGGGAAAAGTTTATCACAAGATATTATGACTCGTATAAACACAATAGAATCACTTACAAATACGATAAAAGAACGCGTTCCAATCACCCTTGAAACTTATCAGAAAAGACTAATGGTAAGGATACAGGAGATAAGCAAGATAGAACCTGATCCCCAAAGAATAGCCATGGAAGTCGCAATAATGGCCGAACGCTCTGATATTACAGAAGAACTTGTAAGGATAGTAAGTCACTTAAACCAGTTCAAGACAATAACCGATGAAAACGGGGCCACGGGCAGAAAACTTGATTTTTTACTACAGGAACTCAACAGGGAGACAAATACAATCGCATCAAAGTCTTCTGATGTTAAGATATCACACATGGTAGTTGACATTAAAAGCGAACTGGAACGCATAAGAGAACAGATTCAGAATATTGAATAATTTATTGAGGTTTATATTACCATGGCAAAAATAATGACAGGGATGGTTAACATAGGATTTGGCAATTATGTTGTTTCAGACCGTGTTATAGCTGTTCTTACACCAGGGACATCACCTCTCAAAAGGCTGAGAGACAATGCAACGGGACGGGATATGCTGATTGATGCAACCCAGGGGAAAAAAACAAGATCCGTTATTATACTTGACAGCAATCATGTTGTATTATCAGGGATACAGACTGAAACAATCACCAACAGGATTGTTTCAGTTACACCGGACAAAGAGTTATAATGAAAAATATTGTACAAGGTTCACTTTTTATTATTTCAGGCCCGTCAGCCGTTGGGAAATCCACCCTTTGCGAACGGCTGATCAAAGAGGATAACCTGATTTCATATTCAGTATCCGTTACTACCAGGTCGCCACGAAATGAAGAAAAAAACGGCAAAGATTATATCTTTATCAGTCATGATGAATTAAAGAGCATGATTGCTAATGATGAACTGCTTGAATGGGCCAAGGTACATGAAAATTATTATGGTACCCCAAAAACAGAAAT
>DAOWOC010000066.1 GCA_030642225.1 Deltaproteobacteria bacterium | reverse complement strand
TACTTCCGTAAACTGCGGTTTGCAGTTCGGTTTCTGATCCTGCCGTCACATCACCAGCAGAAAATGGAAGTAATTCAATCATGGTCTCTCCCGACGTCCGGGCCATTCCAAAAATAGAGAGGATTTTCAGCAAACCGGAAGGTGTATCAGGCGGATTCGTATGCTTTTGAACCGATTTGGAATAATTGGTCGACATGCTTATGGCAGTCATATTTTACCCGTTAGCCCTGTTTATCATCATGAGGTTTTTTTTACACAGTTCCGCCTTCATTACTAAACCGCCTTTAAAAAAAGGAAAAAAATGGTCCACTGCTCACCAATTTGCATTTGAAATATCTGATATCAGTGTTACAGGGTTATTACGAGGATGTTAATTTTCGGTTAAAAGTCGAATTTTTGCCTGACATTCCCATATGGTTAAAATCGGGTGGTAAACGTCCATTGAAAAAATCGCAGGCCAGATAATACCTGATATCATTAAACCACAACTTAAAGTATTTTGTGTCGCGGAAACGGAAAGCATAGCACTTTAATGATTTGTGACAGATTTTCTGCGGGTGTTTGCAGCAAAATATGGTAATAGTTGCCCATAAGGCTAGTAAGTATGAATGATTGCTTTATAACGCTCAGTAGCTGACTCTAAATAACCGAGAAACCATTCTCTATCTCTATTACTTTTATATCTCTTTAACCCTGACTCAATATTAAAAAAATGATATCCCTTATCCTGTATTTTTAAGGCAGGCGGATATGCTGTCTTTTGTAATTTCAATGACTACATATCCCCCATTGTTCAACATCCCGGGATTAATTGCATGTGTTTTTCCCATGTATTCTTCACCAATAGCCTCGTGAATATGTCCGCATATGCATATATCAGGTTGATTTGTTTGAATAAAGTTTCTTACTGCCTGGCTGCCGCCATGAAGCCCCCCATGTATTTTGTCAAGAGATGTGGAAAAGGGCGGAGTATGTGTAAAAAGGATGATCCTTTTTGCCCCCTTTACCTCATCATAGGCCTTTTCTAAACAATCTTTAAGAACAGAGTCCTGAAATTCCGAAGGTGTGTCAAAAGGTGTTGGGGTTGAACCGCCAAGCCCTATTATGCCAGTGTCATGTTCAATTAAAAATCCTTTTGCATGAAAATTTATACCTTTTTTTATGAACATGGTTTCAACAGGCGATTTGTCCATGTTGCCAAAAAGTATTTTTATCTTTGGATTTATTGCTATTATTGGAGCCAGTGCCTCCATTGTCTCGTCGACATCGCCCCTGTTAGTCGTGTCCCCTGTTATAACTACAAGATCGGCATCTTTAAGCTCAGGTATGCTCTTTGCCTTTTCCGGTTCCATGTGGATGTCCCCAAAACTTACTATAAGCATGTTTCACCTCTTTTAAATTTTATTTTTTGTTAAAGATTGTTAATTGTTCCATCTTTTCTTTTACAATATAATCATGGGAGATTAAAGAATAAAGATTTGAATCAATCCCTTTTATAAACCTTGAGATATCCCTGCACGCGGATTTGCCGTAAATACTCCTTTTGCCTGATGTTGTCATGTAAAGCCTTTCCCTCGCCCTTGTCATGGCAACATATAATAGACGCAATTCTTCATTTATGTCACATGTTTTATGACTATTGTTCATGAAATTTGGAAGGATTCCTTCTTCAAGTCCGATGATAAAGACCACTGGAAATTCCAGGCCTTTTGCAGCATGTATGCTCATAATTGAAACAGCCCTGGCCCTTGGGTCAATTCTGTCGGCTTCCTCGGCTAATGGATTTTTGGCCTTTGGACGTGTCCTTTGAAATGGTATGGAATTTTCACGTAAGACGCTGCATAATTTATTGCCAACACCATGCAGCCTGTAGAGTATGGCAATATCACTAAATGCGTATATGGTTTCACCTCTGTCATCTTCTCTGCCGGATTCAAGGGCAAAATGGCTTGTCCCACCTACAAGCGCTCCTATCTCTTTAGAGATAAATACTGCTTCGGCATTATCAGTATTAAACTTTGCAAGAACTGGCAGTCGGCCGTTTTTGCAGGCGGCTTTCAATACCGGGCAGCATTTAAGTGTCTTGGCAGAGAGGTTAAGTATCTCGGGGGTTGAGCGGTAATTGATCTTTAAATCCATGGTCTCTGTTTGCGGGAAAAGCGTCCTTGCGTGTTCAAAATACACGGGTTCTGCCCCGCGAAAACCGTATATTGCCTGGTCAGGATCACCTATCATAAAGATATCTTTTTTGCCTTCTTTGCAAAGAATCTTGAAAAATATATATTGTGCATGGTTAAGATCCTGAAATTCATCCACAAGTATGGATGTAAATTTTTGCTGAACTGTTTTTAACAGGGATTCATTTTTATATAATAATGATATTGTATCTGGTATTATATCATCTATATCCGTTAAATCGTGTTTTGTTAAATAATCCTGATACATTTTAAAAATATTATTATCAATGTCCTTTGGGATATTTTCCCATACAGGGATATTTATATCTTCAAGCTGTGCAAGTCCCTGTTTTGCAAGTGAAATCAGCTTTTTTATCCTTGCCGCTTTTCTCTTGTCCTGGCCTGTTATTTCAAGCAGTTCTTTTATAATGGATAATGTCCGGTCAATGTCAATCAAATCAGGGGGGGTGTTATATTTGCATAACAGGTTATATGCAAAACCGTGAAATGTGTTGACACTCATATCTGTCCAGCCCATTTCACGCAGCCGGTTTGTAATCTCAGCGGCGGCCTTGCGTGTAAAGGTAAGTGCAAGAATATTTTCAGGGGCATGAATATCCCTGGAAATTTCATATTCAATGCGGCTTACAAGTGTTTTTGTCTTTCCAGTACCTGGACCGGCTACAATTGATAAAGGTATGCCGTGTCTCTTTACTGCATATATCTGTTCTTTGTTGAGCGTTATTTCCTTTTCTTTTTTTACCCGGGTCGGCGCTGTTTTTTTGCCTGGAGGGATTTTTTTATTATGTTTTGTTTTATTTTTGATTTTTTTTACAATATTTTTATCAGGTGTATTAAAAATAAGTTGTTCACCTGTAAGCCGTTCTTTTTCATGGGGTTTAAAGATTTTAACGGTGCCATATTCGCCGTCATATCCCGGCAGGAGTAATATATCCCCTTTCCTTGTTTTTGAAATAGCCTCTGCAAGTAATATGGAATGGCTGTTTAATTTTTCAATATCTGTATTAAGGAGTATATCAAGCTCACTGCCAAGGCTTGAAACAAGATTCATATATGCGGTTTGGACTGTTTTGGTCTTTGGCCCTTTTCCAAGCGTCTCGGATAAAATTTCTTCAAGCGGTATCAGGCACCTGTAACCCGGCCTTGAAGGATCAATAAACCCTTCTGGCCTTTGTGCAAGCTGGTGGATTCGATTCATGACCCCTATTGTTAATGGTCTTTTACATACAGGGCAGATGCCGTTTAAGGATTCAGTTTCAAGAGGATTAAACCTGAGATTGCATTTTCTGTGTCCGTCAAGGTGGTATTTACCTTCCTCAGGGTAAAATTCAATTGTGCCCTTAAACCCGGGCTGAATCCCTTTTAGTGAATTCATAATGCTTTTAAAATCCGGTTCACAATCAAATATATTGGCCTCTCTTGCGAGTTTTGAAGGCGAGTGGGCATCGGAATTTGAAACAAGCGTAATCCCGTCAAGCCCGCTTATCCTGTGATTCATGGCCGGGTCTGAAGACAGCCCTGTTTCTACGGCAAAGATATGGCCTGTCAGGTCTTCATAACACTCCTTAAGGGAATCAAAGCCGGATTTTGATCCAAACACGGAAAACCACGGCGTCCAGATATGGGCGGGGATCAAAATAGCCTCCCTTGATGTTTCAAGAAGGATTTCAAGAAGATCACGCGAATCAAGTCCTAAAATAGGTCTGCCGTCGGAATGTATATTGCCTATTTTTTTCAAGACGTCCGGACAGGTTAACGGCATCTTCAATAGTTGGCAGTAAAACAACATGGTGTATTTTTCTTGTCTGGCCGTTTTTTTTATAAATTGTGCTTATTTCGCCTGTAACAATGAATCTTACAGGTTTGACAAGAAGATGAGGGACAAAATTATGCGCAAAACCCAGGTATTCTTTTTTTAATTTGTAAAGGCCATTGTCATCCGGTTCAAGACGGGCGGAAATTTCCTCTAACCATCCGGGGTGAGTGCAATCCCCTGTGCCTGTTACAGTTAAGCCTTTTAACTGAGCCCATGCATGGAGATGTTCAATATCCATATTCTTGCTCGTGGCCCTTGAAAAATGGGAGTGTACGTGCAGATCAGCAAAAAATTTCATAAAGTTTCTCTTTTTATATCAGCATCCAGAGTGTTTTTTGGGGCATATGATTGGCTCCGGTAAATCATTTTTGCAGCCATTGCAAAGGCTGCAGACAAATTTTTTGCGCTTTCCCTGCTGGATCAACGGCAAAATATCAGGCTCCCTTATCAGTGGTCTGCCAAGTGCGATTAAATCACAAATTTCGTCCGTAATAAATTTTTCCATTACAACAGGGGAGGTTATCCCTCCACCAAGGATGATTGGCAGGGAAAGTTGGTGGCGTATGGATTTAACTGTATTAAAATAATGAATCGCATCTTCATGAAGCGTAACATTTTTGCCGGATATCTTGATGAAATTATTTTTTTTCATTCCCATAGATACGTGTAATGCTGCAGGCATAAGTTCCCTGTTTTCTGTAAAAAAAATTGATATGCGGTTTAATGTGTTTATGCCTTTTATGGTTATTGGAACTATTATTTTAAATATCACAGGCATGGCAGAACCAATATGGTCCCTTATTAAACTAAATTTGTTTTTAAAATCCTCTATTGATTTTGTATCGCCTCTTAAAATGCCCTGAAAGCTGTCTTTAAAATAATGTCCCTTTAATTTAAACTCCAGACCGTCAAAATCGGCGAATAAAGCTGCATCTATATATGGGATAATAGATTTGTGCTCATTGTCTGAAGGGTCTGCCTGGAAGAATATGTTCCCGCCTTTATTGTGAACAGACTTTACAATCTGTTTTAATAATGCCCTGGTATTATTGGTTGAAGGGTCCTGAAAGGCCTTTTTTAATGAGAGAGTGGTTAATGATATCTTGTTTTCAACCAATGTAACATAACGGCTTTCAAACGGCAGGTAATCCTTAATTGGTATGGCATCTGAGATTGCCGAATGTATTATCCTGGTTGCAAGGGTTAATTTATTTAAATTAAAAGATGAGAAAAGGGTTGTAAAGTGATTATATCGCATGTCTCCCTCCTTATTTTTACATTGAAAATTTAATTATCCAGGCGCTTAAATAACAAAAAATATAAAACTGTTTTTAAACTCAAAACTCAAAACTCAAGACTCATGACTCACGACCCCAGACCCCAGACTCACGACCCCAGACTCACGACTCAAGACTCACGACTCAAAATCATTCGGATCTTTATTTGATTTTGTGTTTTTTTGCTGCCTTTAATCTTCTTTTTTCCCTTCTTTTTATTTTTATGGCGATATCCTCGGTATAGAGTTCAGGGTGATATCTTTTCCACCTTTTGTGAAACCAGAACCACTGCTCTGGATATTTCTCTATAAAGCCCTGAATCGTATCATTCATTTTTTGTGTGTTGGCAATAATATCTGCGCTGTAATTATTTGTGCGCTGTATATCTATTTGCGGCAGGCAATGGGCCTCAAACCCCCCGCCCTTTTTCCTGATAACAAATCCCGGGATCACGGGGCACCTGAAACGTCTTGCCAACAGCGCTACTGCAGGTGTGGTCATGACCTTGTGTCTGAAAAAATCAGTCTCTATGCCTTCTTTTTTTATAGTGCCCTGATCAATCAGTATGCCAAGAATTTTCCTGTTTCTTAAGGCTGCCCGCATATCGTCAAGGCCATTTTTTTTATTGAGTACACGACTCCCGAACATGTTCCTTAAATTTTTTAAAAATCTGTCTAATGGTTTAAATTGCAATTTCCTCGCTACCATTGTTATTGGCTCATAAAAAGCAGAAAAAGCAATATGCGCCAGCTCCCAGTTGCCGAAATGGCCTGATATTAAGATTATGCCTTTGTTATGCTCTCTTGCCTTGTAAAGATTTTCCATATTGATAAAGGTAATAATATTTTTAAGCTTATCCCTTGACGTATATTTAAGGAAAAAAAGCTCAATGATAGTAGTCATAAAATTTGCATATGTGGCCTTTGCAACCCTTATTTTTTGTTCCTCATCCCATTTTGGGAAAGCAAAGTTCAGATTTCTCAGCACAATCCTGCGGTGTCTTTTGTCAATAAGATAAACAAGGTGTCCAAGAATATTTCCGATTATTTCTATCCTATTGAATATTTTTTGAGTGTTTTGTCCCATTATATTAGTACCTTATTCCTGAAAAGCTGTAATAAAAAACAAGAAAATCGTTGTATGGTAT
>DAOWOC010000059.1 GCA_030642225.1 Deltaproteobacteria bacterium | reverse complement strand
CACTTTCAGCTGTTGAAAATCCAGGAACAAAAAGCATTTCAAAAATCTGCCTGTCCTGTAACTCATCCTCCATATTACTTATCAACCCTTTATTCAAGGCCTTTGTTAAGATAAATTCGCGGTCAATTCCATGTCCGTCATCGCTTATTTCTATAAAAATCATGCCTTCTTGATGAAAAGCGTTAAGAGTTATATGACCTTCAGGGGACTTGCCATTTTTTAATCTATCCTCAGGCAGTTCAATGCCATGATCAACAGAATTTCTTATCAAATGTTTGAGCGGATCGGAAATTTTCTCAACCAGAGTTTTATCAAGTTCTGTTTCAGCGCCCATTACTTTTAACTCTATTTTTTTACCAAGCTCATTTGCAAGGTCTCTTACCATTCTTTTAAATCTATTAAATACACCTTCAATGGGAACCATGCGAATTTGTATCACCTTGTCCTGAAGGTCTTTAACTATCTGTTCATGTGATTCTATGACTGTCTCCTCTTGAAATGTCTGTTTAATCCTGGATAAACTTATTACAAGTTCTCCAACAAGATTAAACAGATCATCCAGCCTTTTAGTTTCAACACGGATTATGGATGATGCGAGATTTTCCCTTGTTGTATCTTGTTTTTTAAGAGCGCGGTTTAACTCATCCTGGCTTACCCTGCCCTCTTCTACAAGTATCTGGCCTACTTTTTTTTGTTTTTCCAGTATTTCATCCAGGTCTGAAAAAGAAATAGTGCCTTCATCAACAAGTATTTCACCTATTGGTTTAACTTCGGCCTCATTGTTCTCTTTTTCCTGAGCATCCATGGATTCCATGACAAGAGGAACGCCTGATTGTGTTTCTGTAATGCTAATTTCAGCGCCATCTTCCACAAAAATAAATATATTTTTCAGGATTGATACATCGAGAGATGTTTTAATCGTTACTGTCCAGTAGATGTAAAGCTTATGTACGTCTAAATCATTAAAATCCGGAAGTTCATCCGTGTGCGGGTTTATATCTGTTATTTCCCCGCAGTCATACAACTCCATAAGCAGCATGACAGGATCAGTGCCTGTTTCCATAACATCATGTGAAAGTTTGAAAAACAGGGTATATGTATTATCCCCTGAAATTTGTTCACTGTTATCAGGCTGTAGCGATTCTAAGGACTGCTCATTTTTTTTAATATTATCAATTTGACAAGATTTAGAATCAATTTTCAGGCACTCTTCCAATTCCTTGATAATATTATTATTTTCCTCTATGGAGATGATTTCACCTTCTATGGCCTCATACATAAGGTTTTTAATATGATCACATGCCTTGAGCAGTGTGGAAATACCGAATCTTTCAGGTGTCATCTCATGCTTCCTGAATTTTTCCAGGATATTTTCCATTACATGAGTTATTTCAGAGATTGGAGTTAAACCAACAATCCCTGCACTGCCTTTTAAGGTATGGGCTGCCCTGAACATTGTATCAATAGTTTCAGGATTATCAGGAGAATCCTCTATCTGTAGAAGACCTAACTCTAAGCGCTGAAGATGTTCTTCAGCCTCCTCATAAAATATTTTTAAAAGTTCATTTTGATCCATGCAAAAATTATCTCACAAATTTTTTTACAATTTTTTTAATGGTTTCATCCCTAAAAGGCTTGCGCAACCAGCCGGCAACGCCAAGGCCTTTTGCCTCCATTTTTTTATCATCTCCAAATTCAGTGGAAAGGACAATTATGGGAATAAATTTTAACTCATCTATTTGTTTTACTTTTTTAATAAAGGTAAGACCATCCATGCCGGGCATATTTATATCAGTAATAATCATTTGAATTTTTATATTATCTCTCATGATATCGTTAAGCTTCCTTAGACCTTCTATACCATCCCTTGCCTCAATCACCCTGAAGCCATCATCATGAAGCAAAAAACGAACGGATAATCTTAATGTGGGAGAATCGTCTACCAGCAAGATTGTTTTATTCATGGTTGACCCCTTGTTAATAATTTGACGCCTTTTTACAGACTAATTAGTATTCAAATAATCTTCAAATTCATTTTTTAAACCGGTAATCTCAAGTATTTTTAAAACCGTTTCACTGATACCCGTGATTGAAATTTCATGATGTTTTATAAATGATTTTAAAAATACAATAATTAATTGCACTCCGGCCGTATCTATAAGTTTAACCCCTGTTAAATCCAGCCCACAGATATTATTCTCATCCATTATCTTTTTAAGGGATTTTTGCAGTTCCTTTAAATTGGTAATTACAACATCACCTTCTATTTTTAATATATCTTCATTTATAATAATATTTAACATATTGCCTTAATATTTTTACTCTTAATTAAATATGATTCATTGTTATTTTAATCTATTTTTGGATATATATTTATAATTTATGCAAATTATATGCAAATTTATTCTTTCCGATTTGAAAGAGATTTGAGCCCAATCCTGAAAGAAAAAAATATTGTAATAATATTAATTAATAAGGCAATGGTAAATGAAAAATATATCCATACCCATGAAACCATACTGATCTGTGTATTTTTGATTTGGGCAGTTATAATAGTGTAAGTTGGTCCGGCTTCCAATATAATTATCAGCCCCATAAAAAGTATGCTGCCAATCATATAAATAACCCCGCCAAAACTTGTAGAGACCTGGGCTATATTCTGATGATTAAAATCAGGATATAATGCCCCGAAGCCAATACCAAGGGCAACTATCCCAAAGACCATAAAGAATATAGTTATTGTTGACAAGACCATCATAAAAAAAGTTACATCTAATAAATAATTTGTATAAACAATTAAAATTTCAGATAATAATAACATTGGAATTAGATAAATAATAAATTTTCCAAGCAGAAAGCGCTTCATTGTAAACGGAGAATTTTTAATAATCCAAAAGGCTCTACCCTCAATACTTATAGCTGGAAAGACGAAACGCACACAAATTGCAGAGATAACAAAACCTGCCAGACCAAGATTTAAAAAAGCAAGGATATTCTGGAGATAAAATGTCCTGATTAATGATCCTTCAATTGGTATCACCCTGAAATTAAAAATATATATCACAACAAGGGCGCCCAATAAAAAAAGCTGTGACCATTGAGTATGGTCCCTGAAGAAACTGCGGATATCCTTTGCGATTAATTCTTTCATATCCTGTTTAAAAGGCACTATAATTATTGAAATTATAATTTCAAGCAATGATTTCAGTTTTTTCTTTCTCCTTGCCCCCTCCTGAGATTTTGAAAAAGAATTAAAATAAAGGTGCTTTGCTGTAAAAATATTTAGCCATATCAGTGTTAAGGCAGTTGACCATAATTGAGCAATAAACAAAATGCCATTCTTGTTTATGTTTATCAACTTTTCCCACAGGGCTTCTCCTGCCCAGTAACTTGGAAGAAGAATAAAATTAGTTCCTTTAAGGGCGCTTATATAAGCGAGGAGACTTTGAAAGGATTCAGGGTTGATTAACTTTTCAGGTTTTAAAAAACGAAACATTAAAAAAACAGCAATTACAAAAAATATTGAAAACAGTATAACCACATCCCTTGTTCGATGAGCCGGAAAAATTGTAACAATAAATTGTATTATAAGAACACCTGTGGCAGATGAAATTAAAATCAGTGGAATACCTGTAAATATAATTGTAAAATAATAAATAATATCAGCGTTATAAACCATGCCATAAGCCAGCATTACCGGTAACCCAAAAATTATTACCATCCATGAACTGTCCATTATTGTGTAAATAAAACGACTTAAAAAGATATCTTCAATTGCAAGGGGTGTGGCATGACAAAATTCCAGATCGTGTGAAAGGAATAGATTGGATAATGCTGTTATAATATTACTAAATATGAGTAATGAAAAAAATGTTAAAAAGATCATGGTTAAGAGTTGTTTTGCAAGGATATCACCAAAGGCCTCAATAGATTGAAAATATACCAATACACGCCAGGTAAGGCCAAAAATTGCTGTCCAAAAAATTCCCCCCATTAAGAGTAGTGTGAAAACCCTTTTTTTACCTGTGGATAACATTTTTTGGAACCGATTTTTAAAGGTCAATATCCTTATAAAAATCAAAGGGCTACATGCTATCATTTATAAACCCTTCCTGGTTTGTAAGTTTCAGAAAAATATCTTCAAGGGTTTCATCTTTGCTTGCTTCTACCATCAATTCATCTGTCGTGCCAGAGGCTATCACACTCCCCTTTTGGATAACTGCAATCTCATCACATATTTCATGCGCCAGGGAAAGTGTATGGGTTGACATGAATATCGTAGTATTTTTTTGCGCCAGCCTTTTAAAGATATCTTTAACCAGCCGACCGGCTTTTGGATCAAGCCCCACCATGGGTTCATCAACAATTAACAACGCAGGCTCATGAATTAAAGCAGCGCTCATAATCAGCCGCTGCTTCATCCCATGCGAATAAGTTTCTATCAATTCATCCTGCCATCTTTCTAATTCAAATAAATTAAGATAATCCTTTATGCATTTTTTTGTTTTAACCGGGTCCACCATATAAAGACCGGCCACAAATTTTAAGAATTCATAACCTGTCAATTTTTCATATAAAAATGGCCGGTCAGGGATATATCCGGTAATTTTTTTTATCTCAACAGGATGTACCGCCATATCCATCCCATTAATAAAAATTTTTCCTGATGTGGGTTTGAGTATTCCTGCCAGCATCTTGATAGTTGTTGTCTTACCAGCCCCATTAGGGCCTATAAAACCATAAATAATCCCTTTTTGAACATCAAGATCAAGTTCATGAACTGCTTTAATCTTGCCATATAACTTATTTATTTTTATTGTTTTTATCATTAAAGTCTAAAACCTTTATTTTTAATTTACCAAATAACCGTATAATTTCTATTTGATTTGAGATTTCTCCCTGCGACAATTTAACATGAGTTGCATCAACAGGCATTTGATTAAAAACACCATCCATTGAAATCCATTTACCGAGATAGGCTTCCACCCAGGCATGATAATAAAATTTACCATTGTTAAATGTAATCCCGGCAACAGGCCTGGCAGGTATACCTGCTGACCTGAGCAACGCTGTAAGCAGGACAGCATGTTCATTGCAGTCACCCTCCATAATATTTAAAACAGTAAGGGCATCAGGTATTGAAATAACCGGTTTTTTTTCTAATCTTTCATATACCCATAATAATATTTTTTGGGCGGCCTTTATCGGGTCATTCTCGCCTTTTAAAATCATATCAACTTTTTTTATGATATCAGGATGATCGCTTTCTATAAATGGCTCAGGGGATAAATATTTATTAAAAGATGTTGTTTTATTAAAGGGCAATAAATAATCTGCTTTTATAGGAAATTCTTCCTGTCTTATCTCAAGTATATTGCCATTCAATCTCTGCCTTCCGCCCCTTGCCCCTTGCGGTAGATCAATATCTCCAGGTATCTCAAGTTTAAGGTAATCAATATACCTTGGATCCCTGAAATTATAATCAACAGGTATTGCTGATAAATCATAAAAATCGGTTCCACCTGATTTATCAATATTTAAAGGGGCATCTTCTGCTGTTGTACGCATCATTGAAAGACCCATAATCCCCTCTTCTTTTAGAATATCGCCATTTTTATCCATCCACATGGAAAAATTATGGCCTAATGTTTCCATCTCAAGTCGAACGGTCTTTACAATCTCTTTTTTAAACCGTATGGAATCTTCTCCCATAACATTTATCGTCATTGTGTTATTTGATAAAGTAGCAGGATCAAAATATTGAATTTGAAAACTTCTGCCCTTTATCAACTCCTGCCCCCGTAATAAGTGTGAAAGGGATGTGATTAAAATTGGGGGAGAATCAACAGGTATTTTATATGAACTATTGTCTCCCCTGCCCTTAATAATAATATTTTTACCATCAAAATAACCTTCAAGTTTATATTTAATAATACCTGATAACATATTGAGATTAAAACTTAAAAGCTGAAAATTTTTATCAAGTTTGGCCATTATTATAGTAGAAATTTCACGAACATTATTCATAAGATTCATACGTAAAAAGACCTTTTCCTCTATGGAATAACCCTCTTTAACAACATAAAACCTGTTCATGGAATAACCTATTTTTTCCCCTTTAAGAAAAATATCCATCCAGTCTTCTTTAAAACCTTCTGAATATTCAGTAAAATCATTAGGATTTATTAAAATTGAATTTTTATTATCAGAAAAAAATTTTTGAAAAAGCATAAAAGAAGTAGATAAACATATTACTATAAAAAAGACTCCGATTAGATTAAATCTTGTATTTTTTTTAAATGGTTTATCTTTCACTATATTTTTCTCATTATGATTAACGATTTTATACAAACTTACCAAAATTAATAAAAATCATTTTTCTGCTACCCCTTCCATATTTCAATAATCCTGTCTGTCACCTGCATAGGGGTTAACATATCTGTATCAATCTCATATTGAGCAGAACTTTTATATTTAGGAGTCCTTTGCTTTAAAATGTCTTTTACCTCTTCGGTAAAAGTTTTTCCAGTAGATAATGCAGGCCGCTCAGTATCCCCCTTAATCCTGGAAACAATCACGTCAACCGATGCCTTTAACCAGAATATACGTGAATTTATCCGCAGTTTATCAATATTTTCAGGCCGTTCAATAATACCGCCACCAGTATCAATAATAATATTATCAAACGCTGTCAGATCATTTACCAATTGAGATTCT
>DAOWOC010000371.1 GCA_030642225.1 Deltaproteobacteria bacterium | reverse complement strand
TCAGACGAACACAAAATGATTCAGGAAACGGCCTATAAGTTTGCAAAAAATGAATTTACACCGATAATGCTTGAATGTGACAGGGAAGAAAAGTACCCCCGTGATCTTATAAGAAAGGCGGGTGAAAACGGGCTTATTGGTGTTATGATTCCCGAAGAGTACGGAGGTCCCGGCCTTGGCTTTCTAGAGGTGGCATTGATTACGGAACAAGTTTGTCGTGTCGATAACGGTCTCGGTCTTTCAATTTTATGTTCGACTTTTGGGATGGAAAATATTGTCTTCTATGGCAGCGAGGAACAAAAGAAAAAGTATCTTCCTCTTGTTGTCGATGGCTCTCATGTATCAGCCGGCGCCTATACCGAGCCAAACGCCGGAACTGATGTGTCAGGATATAGGACACGGGCCAAAAAAGATGGAAGCGATTATGTTATTAATGGAAGCAAAATGTTTATCACAAACGGCACTGTTTGTGATTTTATGGTGGCTGCCTGTATCACCAATCCTGATGAGAAAAAAATACACAAAAGGATGAGTTTGATTATAATCAATGCCGATAATCCCGGACTCACCAAGACCAAATTGCATGGCAAAATGGGCATCAGGGCGACTGATACGGCTGAAATCACTTTTGAAGACGTCAGGGTTCCCCAGTCAAATATGGTAGGGAAAGAACATAACGGTTTTAATCAGCTTATGCATTTTTTTGACCGCACTCGAACCATGGTTGCGGGTCAAGCGACAGGTCTAGCGCAGGGAGCCTTTGATAAGGCGCTTGAATATGTTAAACAGCGAGAGCTTTTTGGACAGCCGCTCATTAATAATCAGGGTGTACAATTCAAACTGGCGGAAATGGCGGTCTTAATAGAATTGCAGAGAAGTATAACTTATCAGGCAGCCTGGAAGACGGATAATGGTCAGATGGATCCAAAATTAAACTCCATCGCAAAATATAATGCAGGTATCACCGCCACAAAAGTTGCTGATATGGCCTTGCAGCTACATGGTGGATATGGGTACATGGATGAATATGATGTGCAGCGTTTTTATCGCGATGCAAAAATTATAGATATTTATGAAGGTGCAAAAGAGGCGGAATTGCTGGTTATAGCGAGAAGGTTATAATATCGTTTTTTTACTTTGAAAATAAAGTAACCTTTATGACTGTAAATAAAAAAAGGGGGCAACCGCCCCCTTTTTTTATTTTAATATTATATGCCCTGGCCCTGACTGAAAATAACTATCTAACGCCTGAACACTAAATGCATACATCTACAGACCCAGGATATTGACACTAACAACATTCTGATATGGAACACCGCCCATGTTATGGGTCAATCCAATCTTTGGGTTTTTAAGTTGTCTGTCTTCAGCCTTCCCCTGCAGCTGCTTATAAACCTCATACATCATTCTCAAACCACTTGCGGCTATAGGATGCCCGAAACATTTCAACCCACCGTCAGGCTGACAAGGTACCTTTCCATCCAGGTTGTAGAATCCATCTTTTACATCATTGCCTGCCTTGCCCCTGGCCGATATCAGCAGGTCTTCATAAGTAACAAGCTCAGTAATTGAAAAAC
>DAOWOC010000195.1 GCA_030642225.1 Deltaproteobacteria bacterium | reverse complement strand
TTTTTTTCAATCTTTTCAGGAAACTCCATAAAAGTTTCAAAGTCTTTTGTATTGCATGGCGCATTATAAAGTTTTGCGAAAGCTTTAATCGATTTTTTTGTATTTTTCATTGAACTTTTTATATTCATAACTGTCTCAATAGCCGGTCAAATGGTGAGATCGTTGTTTACCCCTTTGCCTGTGGCTTTTACCGATTATTTGAATATCCGGACACTCTCCTGCCTTCCCTCAAACTCGATAATACCCTTATCCCTGATCTTAAGACAAAAAAGGCGCAACTCAGATGTTTTCTGCAATCCAAGTTAGGCCTTCACTTTCTCCCGCTTTTCGGTCAGGAAACGTAAGACATCCCTTTAAGGTTTGATATCACTAAATAATTTAGGCATTCCTAACATATGAAAAGTTCTATGTCAAGAATCTTTGTGTTCTACTCAGGTTCACAGTTCAATGGATCACTGTTTAAGGCCAGAGAATGCCCCCGTTTCGTAAGCAAAAGCGTTACGAGCAGGTCAACTATGTTGACATACACCGTTTGCGTTTAGCCTTAGTTGTTAAGTTTGAGATTTGATTTTTGTAATTTGGAATTTATTTGTTATTGGGGATTTGTTATTTGTAATTTGGTACTTGAAATTTGTTATTCAAACTTTCCTGTTGCTCATTTGCTTCTTATATCTCCATTAACTTTAACCTTCGTAAATTTGTCCGGGACTATGGTAATACGAGGGGAACCTCCAACCGGATTTTTATCAACCAATACGCAACATTCATAGGCCTTTTCAAGATTTTCATAGGTTATAACATCAGATGGTTTGCCAATACTTGTAATATTACCATTTTTTAATAAGAGTATTGTGTCTGCGTACATCGAAGCAAGATTAATATCATGGGAAACCATGATTACTGTAATACCTAAATCTTTTCTAAGACGTTCCATTAAGTCCATTATATGGAGTTGGTAGGCCAGGTCAAGGGATGCGGTCGGTTCATCAAGCAGGATTATCCTTGGTTCCTGACAGATTGCCCTCGCTATTATGACACGTTGACGTTCCCCGCCGCTGAGCTGGTTAAATCTTCTTTTTGCAAATGAGTCAATCTTAGTGAAATGCATGGCTTCTTTTGCTATTTTAAAATCCCTGGCATCTTCTATCCCTATCAGCTTTTTGTACGGTGAGCGGCCCATAAGCACTATTTCTTCAACAGTAAAGGGAAAATCACTCGCTATATTTTGCGGGACAACAGCGATAATTCTTGCTAACTGGCGGATTGAGTAGGTTTTAATGGGGATACCAAAAAAAGAAATTTCCCCATGCATTTTTTTTATGGTCCTTGACAATGTCTTTATCAGGGTTGTCTTGCCTGAACCGTTTTGTCCTATGATAATAAAGATTGCGCCTTGATCAACATGGAATGATATCCCGTTTAAAATTTGTTGTTCTCCATAGGACACAGCAAGATTTGTCACCGTCATGGCAGGATTCATGTTTTATCCCTTTGTAAAAGAAAGATAAAGACTGGGGCTCCTATCATAGCTGTAATAACCCCTATGGGGAGTTCAGTGTGTACAGGAAGCACTCTTGCTATAATGTCGCAAAACGCGAGGAAACTTGCCCCGCCAAGTATGCTTGCCGGAACAAGTACCCTGTGGTCAGGGCCGAGAATAATCCTGAGTACATGCGGTATAACAAGGCCTACAAAGCCAATAAGCCCGGCATTGCAGACTGTTGAGCTTATCATCAGTGATGTTACAATCAGCAGAATAATTATGATTTTTTTAACAGGTGTTCCCATGGTTTGAGCGGTTTCTTCACCCATTAGCAGGAGATTCATGTGTCGTGACAACATAAAAATAATAATAAAACAGGGCAGAAGTATAAAAAAAAGAAAAAATGCCTGGCTCATGCTCGTGTTGGAAAGGTCACCCATGAGCCAGAAGAGTATGGTATGAAGTCTTGAATCCTGAATAGTCGAGATTAAAAACATGATTACTGCTGCAAAAAGGGCATTGATCATAACCCCGGATAAAAGGAGTGTATTGTTCCGTTCATGGGAATAATAAGGGGTAAGCAGAAGGATGATAAAGAGAGTAAGAATGCCGCCGATAAATGAAGTAATGGTTATGCCAGGGAATCTTGATAAACCTGTTAGTATACCGATAATAGCGCCTATTGCAGAACCTCCCGAAATACCAAGGATATAGGGTTCAGCAAGTGGATTGCGCAAAATTGCCTGAAAAACAAGGCCCCCGAGAGCGAGTGCTCCGCCTGTAAGTATGGATAAAATAACCCTTGGGAATCTTATATCCCATATAATAGTTGATATCATGGGATTGCTGTCTTGCCTGTGTAATATGGCAGAGATTATATCATGAAGGCTATGCCCTGTTGATCCAAAAGAAATACCAAAAAGAATGCTTAAAATTAAGATTATACTTAAAATAAAAATGGTTAGAAGGATTTTTTTTATAATATGAGTATTATTAAAGGCCAAATTTCCCTCTTAAAAAAGTTCAGGATGAATAAGACGCGCAAGTATTTCAAGGCCTTGTATAAGACGCGGAGTAGGTCTGTCAACAAGATTTGAATCTATCAGAAAGATACGGTCATTTTTTACTGCCGGTATTGACGGCCATCTGGCCCACTCAGTCTTTGCCTTGTTGAATATATAATTCCTTGCCATTGAAGTAATAATAATTATATCGGGTTTCATAACAAGTATTTTTTCACGGTTGAATCTTGGATACGGGTTATTGCCTTTTGCCATGTTACAGCCGCCCGCAAGGTTTATCAGCTCGTTTAAAAAGGTGTCACTGCCTGCTGAGACTATTGGAGAAATGCCAATTTGAATAAAGACCCCGGGGTTTTTATCTGCATTGGCAATTATTTTTTTGATTCTGTTAAGTCGTGTCTGCATGTCTGCAACAATCTCTGCGGCTTGATCCGCTGCATCAAGGATATCGCCGAGTTCATGCAGGGTTTTCATAACATCTTTGATGTTTTTGGGATTTATCACGTATACAGGTATTTTAAGTTTATCAAGTCTTTTTACAAGAAGCTTTGGGTTGCCATCCTTTATCGCAATACATAAATCAGGCTTTAAAGCGATAATACGCTCAATATCAAGGTGTATGTAAGAGCCTGTTTTGGGCAAAGTATTGACCTCATGTGGATAATCGCTGTACTGCGTCACGCCTTTTAGCAGTGGGAAACATCCAATAGCGCAGATTATTTCTGTTATGCTCGGCGCTAATGAAATAATGCGTTGAGGTCTTGCGGGTATGTTTATTTGTCTTCCGGCCTGGTCAGTATAAATTTCAGCCAGGCTGTTTGAGTGTGAGATTGATAATATCACAAAGCCAATGGCGCAGATGATAAAAAATTTACAGTGTTTTTTAAATATTATGGATTTAATCATTTTATTGGATTTAACGCCCTTGTAAAATATTTAGTAACCGTTCACGGTTCATGGTTTTTTCAACCATAAACCGTAAACTGTTTTTCCAACCGTGAACCGATACAATATTTATATTTGATTTCAGGTAATTTAGAATATTTTTTTTAAATATTAAAGGATTAAATTTTACGGTTTTGTGGAAG
>DAOWOC010000100.1 GCA_030642225.1 Deltaproteobacteria bacterium | reverse complement strand
TAACGGTAAACATATTAGCATAGAGCCGTAAATATAAATCAAAATTAATTTAATTTTTCTGAGGTTAAAGATGTTAAAAAATAAAAAATTAGGTTTTTTAGGGATTGGTAATATGGGATCAGCTCTTGTCAAAGGTCTTTTAAAGGCTGGGATTCCGCCATCACATATTCGTGCTTCAGACCTTGATGCAAAAAAACGTGATTCCATTCAAAAAGAATTTCAAATAATGACCGGAGATAATAACGAGGCTGTAACCATTTGGGCGGATATAATTGTCCTGGCAGTAAAACCTGTTCATTTACCTGAACTTCTTGAAAATATTTCAAAACATTTTCATAAAGATAAACTCCTGATATCCATTGCAGCCGGCGTTACAACCCAAAAAATTATTTCAATGTTAAACAGTGAAGTAAAGATAGTAAGGGCTATGCCCAACACACCTGTTGATGTCGCGGCAGGGGCAATAGCGATTTGCATGGGAGAGACCTCCACACAAAAAGACATGAAAATGGCCGAAGAACTCTTTAAAACAGTTGGAACGACTATTGAGGTCGAAGAATATTTAATGGATGCTGTTACAGGTCTCAGCGGCAGCGGTCCCGCCTATTTTGCCATGATGATAGAGGCGATGACTGATGCAGGCGTTATGCAGGGGTTGACTCGGGAAACAGCAACAATGTTATCTGTCCGGACCATGTTAGGCACAGCAAAATTAATGATTGAAAACAATATCTCAGCCACACAATTAAAAGAAATGGTTACCTCACCCGGAGGAACAACCATGGCAGGACTCTATGCTCTTGAAAAAAACGGCTTTAAGGGAACGATACTTGAATGTATTGAAAAGGCTGCCATAAAATCAAAAAGCCTGTCCAAATAGGGATTCTTGGATGATTATGTTTTCTATATCTATATCTTTGTTTTTTTCGGCTTAATTTAAAATATTAAGAGAGATGTCAACCGCCCTTACGGAATGTGTAAGCCAGCCCATAGAGATAAAATCAACGCCTGTTTCTGCCACTGCTCTTAAATTATCTTTATTAATGCCGCCTGAGGCCTCAAGCAGCACTCTTTTGTCAGCAAATAAGACCGCTTTTTTAAGCCCGCTGATGGAAAAATTATCTAAAAGAACTATATCAACATCAGCTGCTATGGCTTCTGCAAGCTGGTCAAGGTCCTCGACCTCTACCTCAATACAAAGAGTATGCGGCGCTATTACCCTTGCCGCTGCAACCGCTTCTTTTATATTTCCCCTTGCCCTGATATGATTATCCTTGATAAGTATCCCGTCATAAAGACCGAAACGATGATTAAATGCACCGCCACACCTGACCGCCATTTTTTCGAGCACCCTTAGACCAGGTGTTGTTTTTCTTGTATCAACAAGACGAACAGGAATATCCTTGATTAAAGTGACAAGTTCACGGGTCTGTGTTGCTATACCGGAAAGTCTCTGAAGAAAATTCAAAACAATCCTTTCTCCGCTCAATATAGACCTGTGCCTCCCTGATAACCTTGCGATAACTGTCCCTTTTTCTAAAAAATCCCCATCCCTGCAAGATATTATAATATTTAAATCTGGATCTATTTTATTAAAGACCTTATTAATAATATCAACACCGGATATAATAACCGATTCCTTGCAGATAATTTCCGCATCACCTTCTGATTCAGGTAAAACAGTTGCAATGGTGGTAATATCACCTGTCCCGATATCCTCTCTTAGTGCAAGAGACAATAATGTTTCAAAATCAGGATATTGTATATCCAATCTCTACATCTCCCTTAACTGCTTTAAATTTTTATCAAACTTTTGCATCTTATCTGTAAATGCGATTAATTTATTGCGCTCATTTTCAACTACACGGGCAGGGGCTTTTTCTATAAAATCTTCATTCTCAAGCTTGGTTTTAGTAATGCTGATTTCCTTTGCAAGCTTGATCAACTCCTTGGTTAATCTTTTAGTTTCAGTCTTAACATCAATAACGCCACTTAAGGGTATAAAAATTTCCATGCCATCAATCACCCCCGCAGCGCACTGCTGAGGTTTTTTCATCTCAACACCCCACTCTAATGACGAAAGCCGCGCAAGGGATTTTAATATATTTTCATTCCTGTTAACAATACCTGCAAATGATTCATCCGCACAACGACAAATAACAGAAATCTTTACAGCAGGCAGGACATTCATCTCTCCCCTTATATTTCTTATGGCGGTTATAATATTCATTACAACACCCATTTCAGATAATGCATCAGGAAATATAAGCTTTTCATTAAACACCGGCCAGACAGATTTCATAATAGAGCCTGATGTGCCAGGCAGGAGATGATATATCTCTTCTGTAATAAATGGCATCACAGGATGAAGCATTTTCACAAGGCTCTCAAGGATAAAATGCAGGACATTTAATGCGCGATTTTTTACCCTTTCATCATTGCCATATAAGAAAGGTTTGATCATCTCAAGATACCAGTCACAAAACTCATGCCAGGTAAATTGATATAATGCCTGTGCAACATCATTAAAACGGTATGACTCAATGGCATCTATAACTTCTTGATTAACCTGCTGAAGACGAGTCAATATAAACCTGTGCTCAAGCTCCGATTTATCAATGCCTTTGATATCCCCACAGATATTCTTATCCATATTCATTATGGTAAACCGTGCCGCATTCCATAGTTTATTTACAAAATTTCTGTAACCGGCAATTCGTTCTTCAGAAAAACGTATGTCACGGCCCTGAGCAGCAAAAGCCATTAATGTAAACCGGAAAGCATCAGTGCCGAATTTATCTATGATACTCAAGGGATCAATAACATTTCCCTTTGATTTACTCATCTTCTGACCTTCCGAATCCCTTACAAGGGCATGGATATAAACATCTTTAAATGGCACTTCATCCATAAAATGAACCCCCATCATAAGCATGCGGGATACCCAGAAGAATAAAATATCAAAACCCGTGATCAAAACAGACGTTGGATAATAGAGTTTCAGTTCAGGCGTCTCTTCAGGCCATCCCATTGTGCTAAAAGGCCACAGTGAAGAGCTGAACCACGTATCAAGGACATCGGTTTCCTGAACAAAAGAAACGCCGCCACACTGATTACAAGAAGATGGTGCTTCTGTTTCAACTATAATATTTGTGCAACTGCTGCAATACCATGCAGGGATACGGTGCCCCCACCAAATCTGTCTGGAAATACACCAGTCACGAATATTGCCCATCCATTCAAAATAGGTCTTTTCCCACATCTTGGGAATAATTCTGGTTTTACCCCCCTTTACTGCGTTTACAGCTTCATCAGCTAACAAGCTGACGGCCACAAACCACTGTTTTGAAAGCATTGGTTCCACAACCGTCTGACACCTGTAACAATATCCAACGCCATGATTCAACTCACTTATCTTTTTTAAAAATCCCTGTTTTTTCAGATCTGCTACAACCTTTTTCCTGCATTCAAATCTGTCTAAGCCTGTATACTGGCCTGCCTCATCCGTCATACACGCATTTGAATCCATGATGATTATATTTTCAAGATTATGCCTTCTGCCCAATTCAAAATCATTTAGATCGTGGGCAGGTGTTACCTTTAGCGCCCCTGTACCAAAAGAACGATCAACATAACTGTCTGCAATAACAGGAATCTCCCTGTTTACAAGCGGCAGCATAAGCATTTTACCGATTTTACCCTTATATCTTTGATCTTTTGGATGAACAGCGACAGCAGTATCGCCAAGCATTGTTTCAGGCCTTGTCGTTGCAACGGTTATATGCCCCGCCCCATTTAAAAATGGATAATTAATATGGTAAAGACTTCCGTTTTCTTCATTGTGTTCAACCTCTAAATCAGAAATTGCGGTATGACATCTTGGACACCAGTTAACAATATAATCTCCACGATAAATAAAACCTTCTTTATAGAGCCTGACAAAGACCTGTTTAACAGCAAGGGAAAGCCCTTCATCCATGGTAAATCTCTCTCTTGACCAGTCACAGGACGCGCCAAGACGTTTAAGCTGATTAATAATCCTGTCGCCGTATTTACTGCGCCAATCCCATACCCGCTCAACAAACTTTTCCCTGCCAAGTTCATGGCGGCTTGTCCCCTCGGAAACCAATTGTCTCTCAACTACATTCTGTGTTGCTATACCTGCGTGATCAGTCCCCGGAAGCCATAAGACACTATATCCATTCATCTTTTTAAAACGGCACAGAGAATCCTGTAATATGCTGTTAAGCGCATGCCCCATATGAAGTTCACCGGTGACATTCGGGGGTGGTATTACAATACTGAATGTTTTTTTTACCTGATCAACATCAGCTCTGAATAAATTATTTTCTTCCCAAAACTTATACCAATGTTTTTCTACTTCATGCGGCTCATACTGTTTTGGAATTTCATCTCCCAACATTTCAAAAATCTCCCTTTACTCTGTTCTTATGAATAAAGGCGCCAAAAGGCGCCTTTTCTTATCATAAATAAAAAGAATCAATCTTTTAAATCAATATTCTGTTTCCATAAAATATCTGACATTATAATATGTTAACCCCTGTAAAAAATATCAGGAGATACCTTTATGCACAAAAAACACACGATTTAAGTATTTAAAAAAAGTAACTTTACATTGAATTTATGAAAATGAACAACAAAAAAATAAAATTTACTTATTTCCTCCATGGCCTTGGCATGAAAATGCGTTTATACGTATCAAGCGCATAATAATCAGTCATGCCCGCTATAAAATCAGCTACCATTCGCTCGCGGCCAGTTGTCCTGTCTTTATATATAGTTTCAGAATTCATTAATTCATCATTTTCAAGGAACCAGAAATAAAGTTCCCTGATTATCTTTCCTGCTTTATCAAAATCTCTTTTAAGTTGTACGGAACGATAAACCCTTTCAGATAAAAAATCTCTTAAATCATTCATGCTATCCAATATCAAACCACTAATTCCAAGATAACCATCATCCCTTTCAAGGGTTGTATTTACAATATTCTTAACCATTTGTCCAATCCGCTCTGAATGAGAATTTCCAAGAATTTTGCAGCATTTTTCAGGTATGTCCTCATTTATGATAATACCGGCCCTGATTGCATCGTCTAAATCATGATTAAGATAGGCGACAATATCTGCAAGCCTTACTATCCTTCCTTCCAGCGTCAGGGCAAGTTTATCCGGATCATCGGGAAGGATGGCATCCAGCCCCTTTGAATGCCTTAAAATGCCATCCCTGACTTCATATGTAAGATTGAGCCCACTGCCCTCATTTTCCAGAT
>DAOWOC010000046.1 GCA_030642225.1 Deltaproteobacteria bacterium | reverse complement strand
CTTCCACTTATTGATGATGTCATGGCTTCCGGTTTGACTACATTGCAATTAAAACAAATTTTAATAAAAAAATTTAAAGAATTTGTTGATATACCTAATGTGTCTGTTATTGTCATGGAAGCAAACAGTTATAAGGTGTTTGTGTCCGGCCAGGTGCTTAATCCTGGAATGTATACTCTTAAGGATAAGACATCTGTTATACAGATTATTTCAATGGCAGGCGGTTTTGCAAGATGGGCCGACAGAAAAAATGTCATAGTAATAAGAAAAGGCAAAGAGGCGGAACAAAGGTTTGTTATTAATTATAATAAAATAATTTCAGGCAAGGATCTCAGCTTAAATATTACCCTGAAACCAGGAGATACTGTTATAGTTCCATGATCGGTTTTGAATGTGAAACAGTTTTTAAGGGTAATTTTTAATAAATGTCAATAAAACAACATATCCATCTTAAAATAATAATTTTAACCCTTTTATTTGTATCATTCCCCTCACTTGTTTATAGTTCCATAAAAGAAATTATTTCCCATTTTCATCCATATGTTACCCTTGAGGAAGAATATATTGATAACCTTTATCTGTCCCCTGATGATGAACAGGAAGATTTTATAACCACTCTTTATCCAGGTATAAATTTTTCCATTTCAGAGACGAGTTACGCTGTTGACATGGATTACAGGGTCGGATTTGTTAATTATGCAAAGGAAACCGATAATAATTCTATCAGTCATACAGGTAGCTTTAATACAAATCTTCATTTGTCTGACAGGATAATTTTTCGTTTAAGGGACTATGTTATCAGGTCTCAAGAACCTTTTGAGAGTGATTATGCCGAGTCCGAACAGATTGATCAATATTTGTCATCCATTATGAGGCAAAGATCAACCTATACCCGTAATGTATTTGAGCCGTCTATGGAGTACAGTTTCGGCCCGGAAGATTCGTTAAGCCTGAATTACAGGAATAATATATATAGAATCCAGGGAGATCCATCACAAGACAGTGAAGAAAATTTTATCAGCACAGGGCTTGCGTTTTGGTTTAATATCAAAAATGGCATAGATATTGTTTATAATTATTCAATAGGGGATTTTAGAGACTCATCAGACATGATAAGTCATGGAGCGAATGGACGTTATACATACAGGTTTGGTCCTGCAAGTTCAATATTTATTGAATATTCATATATGAACCGTGATTTTAAAACATCTTCTGAAGGATATGATGTAAATTCAGCCAGCTCAGGTTTTGAAATGGACTTGATGGATGGAGTAACACTAAATTTAAGCGCTGGTTGCTTTTTACATAATCCGGAACAGGGACAAGTAACAAGAGGGGGGGTATATAATGTTGTGGTTGATGGATATTTTGAAAGTATTTCCTGTGCCGTCTCTTTAAATGGCGGTTATGATGAGGATTATATCTCTTCTGAGAATCTTGGTTTTTCAAGATATCATCAGGCAAACGCACAGATAAGTTATCAATTGCTTGAAACCTTGACAACCGGTATATCGTGTTTTTTTAGAAAATCTGATTTTGACCCTGACAGGAAAGATAGAACATTGCAATTAGGCTGGAATTTATCTTATGGGTTATTTCAGTGGGCGACAATTTCTATGGATATATCACACAGGGAAAATAATTCTAATGATGATACAATAGATTATAAGGAAAATAGGGGTATATTAAGGTTAACAGTACAGTTTTGATTTAAGGAATAACCCGTAAGGATACTAATGATTAATCCAAAAAAAACTTTTGATATTTATGATTATATAGAAATCTTTTATAGACGTATATGGTATATTATTATCCCTTTAGTTATAATATTTCCCATAGCGATTATCCATGCTTTTAATGCTCCCAAGATGTATCGATCTACCACCTTAATCCTGGTTACTCCGCAAAAAATACCCGAAGCCTTTGTCAGAACGACTGTTACCTCACGGATAGAAGATCGTCTGCAATCCATAAGTCAGGAAATAATGAGCAGAACACACTTAGAGCAGTTGATTACAGAATACAATCTTTATTCCGAAATTATTAAAAAAGATAATATGGAAGAAGTTGTAGGAATAATGCGCAATAATATTAAACTTGATATTAGGGGTAGGGAAGGATATTTCAGGATATCTTTTATTAATAAGGATCCTAAAATGACTGCCATGGTTACAAATAAACTGGCTTCTCTTTTTATTGAAGGGAATCTTAAGCTGCGCGAGCAACAGGCTAAAAGCACATCAGAATTTATAAATATGGAAATGCAGGCTGTAAAGATAAATATGGAAGAAATAGAAAATAAAATTACTATGTTTAAAACACAGTATATTAATGAATTACCGGAACAGCTCCAGGCTAATTTAAGGGTTTTAGAACAATTGCAGCTCCAGAATCAGAGAATTGCAGATAGTTTGAGGGCAGCAAAAGAGAGAAAATTATTTCTCCAAAAACAGATCTCGGATTTACGAATGCAGAGTACTTCAAGCGATGCTACTGATAATATCACACAATCATTACTTGATCCTCAAACCCAGAGTGAAAGCAGATTAATGCAATTGTTTGCTATGTTAGAGAATCTTAAATTAAAATATACAGAGAAACATCCTGATATTATGATGATAAAAAAGGAAATAGAAAATATCCGGAAACAAAATCAGCAAGGCGCATCAAATGATTCTATATCTGCTTCAAACGATCAGGATGCAATTACAGGTTTTATAAATAAACAATCAGGGTTTTTTTCTCAGGAACTTAAAAATCAGCTTGTTGCAACAAATTCTGAGATTAAAAATCTCAAAGGACAAGATAGAAAAATAAGTTTAAAAATGGCCGGATATCAGAACAGGATTGAAAATACACCGATACGTGAACTGGGATTAAATGCTTTAATGCGTGATTATCAGAATATCAGCAGGGCATATCAGTCCCTTTTAGAAAAAAATCAGGCAGCAAAACAGGCGGAAAATTTAGAGATACGTCAAAAAGGCGAGCAGTTCAGGGTTATAGACCCTGCCAGAATACCATTAAGGCCGTTTAAACCCAGTATCCCGAAGATTATATTATTTGGTTTGTTGTTTGGAATAGGCTCAGGCGGAGGGCTTGCTTTTTTAAGGGAACAAATGGACAGATCATTTCGGGATGCAGAAGATGTTAATAATACACTTGGACTTAAGGTGCTTATAAGTATCCCCGGGATTGATGCAGAACAGGCTTAAATATTTGTTTGGTAAAATACTGTAATAATAAGTTTGAATTTTTTTTCATCCTTGTTTATAGCTGATAGCATAATAAAATATGTATACAAAATTTTATGGATTAAATGAAAAACCCTTTGAGATAACACCAGATCCAAGGTTTTTATTTTTAAGTGAAAATCACAGGGAAGCTCTTGCTCAGCTCATATACAGCGCAAAGGAGAAAAAAGGTTTTACAGTAATCAGCGGTGAGGTGGGAACAGGTAAAACAATACTTATTCAAACGCTTCTTGGCCGGTTAAATGGTAAATACAGAACTGCATATTTATTTAATCCCAATTTAGAAGCAATGGATTTCATGCATTATGTTTGTGAGGATTTAGTTGGTTTTAAAATATTAAAAAGAAGTAAAGGGGAGTATATTTCACAACTTCACAGTCTGCTGATCAGCTATTATTCACGCAATATAAATGCAATTCTTATAATTGACGAGGCACAAAATCTCCCTGACGATCTGTTTGAAGAAGTACGTATGTTAACTAATTTAGAGACAACTAAAAATAAATTGCTGCAGGTTATCCTGATGGGACAGCCTGAGTTGGATGATATCCTGGACAGGCATAAATTCCGTCAGCTGAAACAGCGTGTAAGCCTGCGTTATCAGATACACCCGCTTAATTTTAATGAAACCAGACAATATATTATTCAAAGATTAAAGGTCGCCGGAGCAAAAAGAACCAATTTTTTTAATTTTAAAGCTATTAAGAAAATATATAAGTATTCAAATGGGATACCAAGGATTATTAATATAGTTTGCGATAATGCTTTGCTTGCCGGTTATGAGGTCGGGAAGAAGGTAATAGACGGTAAAATCATTATACAAGTGATTAATAATCTTAATAGACCCAAATTAATAGAGACAAGAAAGAAAAAGTTTATAATTTTTATCATATGCATTATTTTTTTAGTTATTTTTTTAAGCGGAGGAATTATTTTTAATCTAATGGGTCTTAATATAAGTGATTTTTATAAATTCTGATTCAATAGAGATAACCTAATCAGAAGCAGGGGATTTTTGCATGAGCAGGATATATAAGGCATTACAAAAAGCAGAGGCAGAAAGAGTGGCCGGGGAAAAATTCTTAAAGTCATCCTTAAACCCTGATATTGAAAATGATAAATTTTCTGAAATGCCTCTTAACCTCGATGAGTTTGAACAACCTGACTATGATAAACATCTGGTTTCACTTTTTCAACCAGGGTCACTTGCATCAGAACAATTTAGAAAATTAAGGACATTTATCAGGGGGCTTGAAATATCTTCATCCGTTAAAACGATAATGGTAACAAGCACTGTCAGCGATGAAGGGAAGAGCTTTGTAGCCGCCAACATGGCAATAGGTATGGCCAATGATCTTGATCACCATGCTCTTCTTGTTGACTGTGATTTGAGAAATCCTACACAGGCGAATAATTTTGCCATTTCTGATCACAGGGGGGTATCTGATTATCTTGTTGGGAATGATGATATATCAAAATATTTAATGGATACAAGTACAGAGAAATTAACTATACTTGTCAGTGGGAAAATTCCGGAAAATCCTTCTGAATTAATAGGGTCAAAAAAAATGGAAGCCCTTGTCTCAGAATTGAAATTACGCTATAAAGACAGGTTTATAATTTTTGACACAACCCCTGTGCTTGCCACATCAGAGGCCGAAATACTGGCAAAACTGGTTGATGGGATAATTTTTGTGGTACGTGCTGGAAAGACGCCAAGAGAGACAATTATGCAGGCTATTGAAAATTTGGGGAAAGAAAAAATTTTGGGCATTGTGCTCAATCATGTAGAATTTAAAACATCCGGCCTGCATTCTCGTTATTTTGGTGCTGATGGATATTATTACAGCTATGGTCATAATAAAAACGTCCCGTGTGATAGTTTATGGGAAAAATTTATCCTTTTAATAAAAAAAATAAGCCGTAGATCATGATTAAATTTTTAAACCAGTATATTCCTTTAAGAAAACCATTTTTCTTTTTGTTTGAGAGTCTTTTTATCATTAGCATGATTGTGCTTGCCATTGTCCTGCGTTTTTCTGATAATTTTGTCAATTATCTTGGTCATGGCATGGTTTTCAAGTCCTTAATTATAACAATATCTATTCAGCTAAGCCTTTATTATTTTGACATGTATGAACTCAAGATTTTTCAAAATAATTTTGAATTGATTATACGTCTTTTGCAATCGATTGGCATTGCATCAATAGTCCTTGCCATACTCTATTATGTATTTCCTGATCTTATTATAGGCCGCGGTGTTTTTTTTATAAGTCTTGTGTTGATAACAACGCTCCTTATTTTATGGCGGCTTTTATATAATTATATAAATAAAAGCGAAAGGCTGGATCAAAGGGTAATGATACTGGGCACTGGATTATTTGCTGATAATATCATTAAAAAGATCAATGAAAAAATCGATTCCGGCTTTAAAATAGCCGGTCTTATTATTAAGGATAAAAAAGAGCTGAGCAGCAAGAAAGTGGATGATTTAATTATATCAAATTATTCTGACATGCTTGAAACATGTATAAAAGAAAAGATTGACCGTATTATTGTAGCGCTTGATGACAAAAGGGGGGCCTTCCCGATTTACGAACTTTTGGCGTGTAAGATGAAAGGAATTATCATACAAGAAGGCACCAAATTTTATAATAAGTTTACGGGGCAACTCCCGATAGAAAGCTTAAAACCCAGCTTTATTATTTTTTCCGAAGGATTTCATCAATCAAAAATTACCCTTTGGATGAAAAACACCATTGATTTTGTGCTTGCATTGACAGGCCTTATATTTGCTTCATTATTTATATTAATAGTTCCTGTTTTAATAAAATTGGAGTCACGGGGCAGCATTTTTTATAAACAGGAGAGAATGGGTAAAAACGGCAAGGTCTTTAAACTTATAAAGTTCAGGACCATGGTTGAAAACGCAGAGGCAAACGGCCCTGTATGGGCTCAAAAGAATGATTTAAGGGTGACACGTATTGGCCGGTTTTTAAGAAAATCCCGCATTGATGAAATCCCGCAGATAATCAATGTACTTAAAGGTGATATGAGTTTTGTCGGCCCGCGGCCGGAGCGCCCTTTTTTTATTGAACAATTAAACAGGCAAATCCCATTTTATAATCAGCGGTTGATTGTAAAACCAGGGATTACAGGCTGGGCACAGATTAAATATTCATATGGTGCATCTAAGGAAGATGCCATGGAAAAATTAAAATATGACCTATACTATATTGATAATTTATCCATTTTATTTGATCTTGTGATCATCTTTGAAACCGTAAAAGTGGTTCTTTTTGGTAAGGGTGCGCAATGATTTATGTTATGAATCCGGCATTAAAAGGGTTAAAGTGCTCTTGGATTTTATCGGGTATCAACATAGAGTGGAACTGCATTATCCCTTGCTTGCAAAAGTGGACTAATATAACCTGAAAAGGTTTTTGATCTGCCGATTTTTTTACATATATTCTTTTAAATATTATATTGTAGAATTTATATCAAATTCGAAAGGGCGGGAGCTTGCCTTATTCCATCATGTTTTAATAGTCAAATAGAACAATGGACTTTTGATTATACGAAATTAACAATACTCATACAACAAAGTATTTTAAAACAATCCGGAACAGATAAAAAATGTGCGGCATAGCAGGAATAATAGATTTTAAAACCATGGAAGACATGCTTCCTCTTCTTAAGCAAATGACGGAATTTCTGCATCACAGAGGTCCGGATGCAAAAGGTTATTATACAAACGGGCCGGCAGGCCTTGGCCACGCCAGGTTAAGTATAATAGATTTAAATACGGGTGATCAGCCCATTTCCAATGAGGATAAAACCGTATGGGT
>DAOWOC010000365.1 GCA_030642225.1 Deltaproteobacteria bacterium | reverse complement strand
TTTAAAAGCTTTACCAGATTTGCTCAGGATGGAACAGACGTGGGGGCTTCTGGCAACTATCGTAAGGCAGTGGGGAATAGAAAATGTTATTCCCATTTTATTAGGAACGGTGAGAAAGACGGGGTTGATCCACGGTGTGACGGATCTTTTAAACTTTAAATTAGATAAACTATTTCCAAATTTAATTGTATCCATGTGGAACACGCTTGAAAATAGAGAAGCAATTATCTCGGGAGATAAGAGATTTACATTCAAAAAATATGAAGAGAGGGTATTCAGATTGGGAAATGGTCTAAAAGATATTGGCCTGACTTATCCGGACAAGGTTGCTGTAATGCTTTTTAATTCAAACCATTATATTGAGGTTATGTATGGATCAAGTTTCCTCGGCTGCGCAAACCCTGCAATAAACTGGCATTTAAGCGGAGATGACCTGGCAGACGCTGTAAACCGCTCAAAACCAAAGGCAATGATATTTGACAAGGCATTCATTAACACCATTATTGAAGCTAAAGACAAGATGCCGGATGTTAAAAATTTTATAGTCGTAGGTGAAACAAATGAACTGCCGAAAGGTTTTATAGCCTATGAAGAGATGCTTGACAAATCTTCAAACAAAATGCCTGACGGCAAATTTCTTTTTGCCTTAAACCCATATACAGGTGGCACAACAGGCATTCCAAAATCAATCAATTATTATGATGCATTCAGCACTATCTTTGGGACATCAATAGAAAAGCCAAGGGTGAGTTTTTTAGAATTTTTAATACTTTTAAACAAACAATTCAGCATGTTTTATTATTTTAATGCTCATAAAATCAGTGACCTGCGTTCCCTTGTTATTGCCCCTGTCTATCATGCCGGAGCACTCGTAGGAGTATTGCCTTTTTTCTTTGGCGGCACACTTGTTATGATGAAAAAATTTAACGCTGAAGAAGCCCTTTCATTAATAGAAAAAGAAAAAATATCGTGGATATTTACTGTCCCGACCATCTTACAGCGTATTCTTGCATTGGATGATTCAATAAAACAAAAATATAATCTTGGCTCAATTGATACCTTAATCTCTGCTGCTGCCCCATGCCCTGTTGAAGTTAAAAAAGGGATAAACGATTTATTTCTGAAAAACAATGCCATAAAAAATATATTTTATGAATATTATGGCTCAGCCGAGACAGGATTAATTACATTACTGCAGCCTGACGACTACAAAAATAACCCTGAAAGACTCATGAGTGTCGGAAAAATCAGATGCGGAGAGATGAAAATTTTAAATACAGAAGGCAAGCCTGCAGGAATTGACGAGCACGGGAGGATACATAACCGTACCATGATGACTGTTATCTTAAGCTATCCGGGATCAAGGGAAAAGCTTGACGATGTTCTGATTAATATAGATGGCGAAGAGTATTATGATGACGGTCTTATCGGATACCTTGACAAGGATAATTTCCTGTATCTAACAGGCAGGGAAAAAGAACTCATAATAATGGGCGGTGTAAATGTCTATCCGGTTGAGATTGAAGAGAAGATTTTAAAACACCCGCTTGTCGTTGATGTGGCGGTGATAGGTATTCCTGACAAGGATCAGAAGCGCTTATTTGGAAAATTTTTCCGCGGTGAAAACGCTATCGAGATGCTCAAGGAAAAC
>DAOWOC010000287.1 GCA_030642225.1 Deltaproteobacteria bacterium | reverse complement strand
TAATACTGCTTCTCTGTGTTTTAATTTTCTCTCCTGAAGGTCTTTGACTATCTTTGACAGTTTATTTTTTAAAATAAGAAATTCTTTATGGCTTTTTATATTGTTTACTTTAATTCTGATATTTTTTGTGAGTTTTGTCCTGTGATGGGAGATTGAGTCTTTCCTTGAACTAAGTATCTGCGCTGTTTTTTGAATAATTTTTGTAATGGCCTGATGTAAAACATCCTCGGTAACAATCCCTGTAGCTGAAGCGGATTCATTAATCCTTGTAATGATATCGCCTGTTCGGCTATTAAATGCAGTGGCTGATATTTTTGCTTCAAAGGTTGCGAGTGAAGCGCTATTTCCTCTTTTTTTCAGTACTGAGGCCTTGCCGTTTAAGATTATATCTGCATTTGCTTTTGCAGCTATTTCCTGAGCATCAGAAAGAGAAATCCTGGAGTGCTGTGTATCATTATCTAAAAAAATTGCAGGGAATAAAACAGTAAAATTTTGATTGTTAAATATGCTTTTCAGATATTGATCAAATATTTGGCAACCGGCTTTACCATCTCTTTGATCCCACCACCTGACGATTTTATTGTCAGGCAGTTTTTCAGATAAAAAAACCATTACCTTGATGTTTTTCTGCATCTTTTTTGTTAATCTGTTTTTTTCCAGCTCTTGTTTTATAGCCGAATTATTCAGGGATACCAGGATATTTATTTTATAAAGTTTATAAGCCTCAGCCCCTTCGGTCAGTATTTTGAAGCCTGTGATATAACGATTATATTTTGGAAAGATATTTTCTTCAATATAAGACCAGTTTGGAATCAGGATGTTTGTATCTAATAATTCCTGAACCGCCATTGATACAGCCATTTTTTTTGCCATATCAGTTGCCATATTTCTGGCCTTAACAATATTATCTTTGGCTTCAAGAAAACCGTATCCAGTGGTAATATATTCGGTTTCAGCATTCAGGGAGACAGCTGTAAAATGGATAAATATCAGTAAAAGGATAGCGCAGATCATAAAAGTACCAAAAGATAAAAATTTTTTTTGTCTGACAGACTTAAATATCAAAAACATATTTTTTGTTTTCATTTTTACTCCAGATTAAAGTCACTTAAAATTATCTATTATAATAATACGATTAAGATGTTAAATCAATTATAGAGACTTTATTTCCACATCCTTAAGACGCAATTTTAAAAGCCTGTATCCACGATAAAATTCCATTCTTGGAGTAAAGGCAATATTAAGTTTTAAAGGCGCATTGAATTTTATATGTGCCATATTAAAGCCAATACTCTCAATTTTAATGCCATCCTGTTCAGCCCAGAATTTAAGATGTTTATCTTTGAGCAGTTTTGCATTTAAAACAGTAACATTCTGACTCATAAATACCGGTTCAGGATTGCCCATGCCGAATGGGGCAAGCCTTCCAATCTCGTAGAGAAATTTTTTATTAATATCCTTTAAGTTGATTTTTTCGTCAATCATGATGCCGGGGACAAAATCATCCTTTGAAAGAAGGGAGGAAACAATTTTATCAAAATCTTCTGAAAATGAATTAATATCCGAGGTTTTGAGAGTTATACCCGCTGCTGCCTTATGTCCTCCAAAACGTATAAAGTGTTTGTCACATTTTGATAATGCTTTATAAAGATCCAGACCATGGATACTGCGTCCTGAACCGTGAGATATACCATTGTGATTACTTATTATAATGGCCGGTCTATAAAAACGTTCCACTATCCTTGATGCTACAATACCAATAACCCCTTTGTCCCAGTGTGAAGAGTTTAATACAATGGTCCTTAAATCATGTAAAAGTCCATTATCTTCAATCATTATTAAGGCTTCTTCAAGGGTTTTTTCCTCCTCGGTCTGTCTTATCCTGTTCAATTTATCAAGTTTTTGGGCCAAATCCCTGGCCTCGTAAGCATCGTGGCTTAATAAAAGCCTTGCAGCAATACGGGCATGTTCCATGCGGCCGGCGGCATTAATGCGCGGGCCAAGACGGTAACCGACATCGCCTGAGCTTATTTGAGGTTTTTTTAATAAGTCAGCAACAGAGATTAATGCCTTTAGACCAGGCCTTTTTGTATTCATTATTACTTCAAGGCCAATACTTACCAGAATACGATTGTCTCCGCAAAGCGGGACAATATCTGAAATAGTTCCAAGCGCGACAAGGTCGAGATAATCTTTTAAATTTGGGATTTTGGAATCATTAAAAAATCCCTGTTCTTTTAAACGTGCCCTTAATGCAATAATAAAATAAAATACAACCCCAACACCTGCAAGATGCTTGAATGTAAATTCGCAATCAACCCTTTTGGGGTTGATTATAGCGTGTGCATGGGGAAGAGTGTCAGGTGTGGTATGATGATCCGTGATTATTATCTTCATACCAGAGTCACGGGCAGTGCAAACTGCATCATGATCACTGATGCCGCAATCAACTGTTATTAAAAGGTCGATTCCTTGCTGTCTCAGCCCCAGTATTGCATCTTTATTAAGACCATACCCTTCTTTTTGCCTGTGGGGTAAATAATAAGTGCAATCAGCACCAAGCGCGCGTAAAAAATCAGTGATAAGAACAGTGCCTGTAACGCCGTCAAC
>DAOWOC010000118.1 GCA_030642225.1 Deltaproteobacteria bacterium | reverse complement strand
CCAACAAGCAATAAAAACATTATTATCACACTACTTAATGTTATCCATCCTTCCACGCCCATAATAATTCTCCTTTCTATAAATTCATGCTGTGCTGTACAAATAAGAGCAATCAACATGCCACAGCAAAATTAAAGGAAAATTATTAGATAACTATTAGTAATCACAATATTATTTGGAACAATTAGAATATAGGTGTCTGGTGATTTCGAACTAAATATAGTCAATTTTTTTTACATATTGTAAAGCAAAAAACAAGCGGTAAACAAGTCAACCTTCAATTGGACAAACTGATAAGTTAATGAATAATACGCAACTCATAGGGTTTACGGTTTTTAAGCACCGAAAAAACAACATGGAGCATTTTGTTCGCAACATGACTGACAGCAACAATATATTTTTTACCTTTATTTTTTTATTTTTCATAAACAGAGTTAAACATGGCATCCTTTGCAACCAACACACCATTATAGTACAGCGCAGATGAATTGATACATATAAAGATGGTTATTGCATATCCATCTTTATATCTGTTGTCCAAAATTCATCCTCAATCTTCCTTGCTTTTGCAATAATCTTGGCACATATTTTAGCGGTGACCTTGTTGAAGCCACCATCTAATTGTTTAATCAAATTTTTCACAGTGAAGTCGCAATTTCTGGCTATGTGATTTTTTGCTACTCCCCAGCATGTTTCTATTGGTTGTAGTTCTGAAGGTGTCTGCTTTCACTCAGAATCAGGCAGTTTTTTTTGAAATTTATCTGCGTTTTTTTCTTTTCAAAATTATCCTCAGGAAAATAACAGCAATTATTATTATCGAGCCGATATAACCCCATATTTTCAGGGGATTATTATGCATTGCCAAAAGGAGTGTGTCTATCCCGGTGCGGATAAATGACCCTTTTGCCACTGATACTGCTGCAACAAGTGGGATTTCTCTTATAATAATTTTGCTGTCTTTATCAAAAATTATTACCTTGCCAAGTTTTGTGCCTTGTTCAATTGGCGCTATAATCTGCAGTAAAGGCTCCACCCTGTATGCTGCTTTTTTTGAAAGGATTTTTTTAACGGTAAAAATCCCCTGGCCGGATACCGCAAGCGGGATATCTTTTGTTTGTCCCTTCCATATTCTGGATTTCAGTAATTCCTGATTATCATTAAAAAGTCTGATATTTGTAAAATTTTTAAATCCATAGTTTAAGAGACGGTATGCCTCAGCCTCTCTAACAGATTCACTCCTGCAACCCATAACAACTGAGATTAAACGCATATTATCTTTTTTGGCTGTGGCAAGCAGATGATATCCGGCTTTTTCCGTATGACCTGTTTTAAGCCCGTCAACATCACTGTCAACCCATAAAAGGCGGTTGCGGTTGGGCTGTTTTATACTATTATATGTAAATTCCTTTAATGAATGATATTTTATTGCCCCGGGAAAGTTTTCAATATATCCCTTTGCCAATAAAGCCATGTCAAGGGCTGTTGTAAATTGATTGGGGGCCGGAAGACCATTGGGAGATGAAAAGTGTGAGTTGTTCATTCCAAGTTCTTTAATCTTTTTATTCATGGATATTATAAATGGATTGGTGTCGCCCTGAAGATGTTCGGCAATAGCAACGCAGGCATCATTGCCGGAGACCACGGCAGTTCCTTTTATAAGGTCTTCAAGAGAGACTCTTTTATTGACCTCTATAAACATTTTAGAGCCTTTGGTTTGCCATGCTTTTTTGCTGACCATTACTTCATCATCAAGAGATATGGTATTATTTTTTAAGGCATCAAATACAAGATAAAGGGTTATTAGTTTGGTGAAACTCGCTGGAGGTATGGTCTTGTTAATGTTTTGAGAAAACAGGATGTCCCCTGTCTTTCCATCCATCAGGATTGCTGACCTTGCATCAATGTTAAAAGGCCGTTGTTCTGCGGCATAGGCGTTAGAGAGTATGCAAAAGAATATAACATAAACTGTAAAAAATAATTTACTGGAATTTCTTAACATGTAAAGATCTCCTTATTATTTATATCCGAAACGCTTGAGTGAATCAGGGCTGTCCCGCCATTTTTTTTGTATTTTGACCCATGTTTCAAGATAAATTTTACTGTCTAACATTGTTTCCATATCTTTTCGCGCTGCAATACCGATATCCTTTAGCATGGCTCCTTGTTTACCGATAATAATAGCTTTTTGGGAGTTTTTTTCAACATAGATATTTGCCTGGATTTTGATAATATTTTTTTTAGGATTTTTTTTAAAACTTTCTATTGTTACAGCAACTGTATATGGTATTTCCTCTTTTGTCAGCAAAAAGACCTTTTCTCTTATGATTTCAGAGACAAGGAAACGTTCTGAAAGATCAGTATACATATCATCAGGATAATATTGGGGACCTTCCGGCAGGGACTTTATTATTTCCTCAATAAGGCTGTCAACACCATTACCCTTGAGCGCTGAGATCGGAATAATTGTTTCAGGAGCAAGTTCTTTTTGGATATGTTCTATCCTGGGCAGTATATCTGTTTTTTTGGGTATTGAGTCTATCTTATTTATTGCTGCAATAACAGGCGTCTTCAACTGGTTTAAAAAATTAATTATCCATTGGTCTATTAATCCATGGTGGAGAAGACCATCTGACATATAAATAATCAGGTCAGCGTTGTTTAATGCCCCAAGAGCGGTTTCAATCATGAATTTGTTAAGATGCGTACTCTTTGCATTATGCAGCCCTGGTGTATCAAGGAGGATGATTTGAGCATTTTTCATGGTTTTAATACCAAGCAGCCGGTTTCTTGTTGTTTGCGGCTTTGGGGATATGATCGCAACCTTTTCGCCCAGTATATGATTTATTAATGTTGATTTACCTGCATTAGGCGGTCCTATTATAGCTACAAAACCTGATTTGTATTTTTTGTCGGTCATTTTTATCCAATATGCTTGATAACTTTGTAAAAAATCGTCAGTTTTACATTAAAAAATAATCATTTACGTAAGATTGGAAAGCACTAAATTACAAATAAATCTCAAATTTCATTTTTATGTGTGCCTTTTTTTAAATCAGGGTTGAGCTTGAGTGTAATCTCTGATTCAGGAAACATTGCCTTTATCCTTTTAATTCCGGTATTTTTAAATCCTGTTAAGAGTGACTGATTATCGGGATGTATTATTATATTTGCCGAGTTAAATGGTTTAAGATTTTTTAAGTTTAATGATATTTTTCCTGAAAAAATTTTAGACTGAACAAGTTGCCCAAATGCCGGATGAAACGGACCCGCTTTAACCATGCCTGGTGATTCAAGGGATGAGCTTGTTTGAAGACCAACTCTGATAACACGTATTCCATGTTTTTCAAAGGTTAACACAGCTTCTTCACACATGTCAATTGCATCATCAATGTTCAGGGGTGTATATTTGCCATTCTGGAACAGGATTGCCATGCCGGTATTTTTAATCACTACAGCCGGGTATATCCTTACTGTTTTGGGTGCGAGAAGGACTGTTTCTAAAATAGTATTACGAAACCCCTGCATATCCTCTCCGGGCAGTCCAGGCATAATTTGTATGCCGAGTCTTATGCCTGCTTTGTGTATTAAAAAAGATGCCTTTCGTATATCCTCCACACTATGGCCCCTGCCAGCGAGTTTAAGGACAAGATTATCCATGGACTGGGCGCCGAGTTCGATTATATAAACCCCGTAAGATTTTAAAAAATCAAGTATTGTCTGATCAATGCCATCCGGCCTTGTTGATATACGAATCCCTGTGATCCGGCCTGAATTTATTAATGATAAACACGGGGTAAGGAGTTCTGTTTGATATTTTTTATCCAGAAGCGTAAAGCTGCCGCCGTAAAAGGCTACCTCAACAGGACGTTTTGTCATGGGATTATAATGCATGAGCGCATTGTTTACAGTTTTATGGACAATGCCTGCATCAGGCGTTTTTGTCTCAACGCCTGTTATATTTTTTTGATCGCAGAATATACAGCGGTGAGGACATCCTTTGTTCGGTATAAAGATTGGTATAATCCAGGGGGTTAGCACATTCATCAGGTCCGCACATCTTTATTGTTTTGTGTTGATAAAATATTATATGTAATTTTTGCAGCATTCTGCTGGGCTGATTTTTTATTTTTCCCAAAACCGACTGCCATGGATTTTCCTGCAAGCATGAGACGTATGGTAAAAGTTTTGTCATGTGGCGGGCCTGTTTCTTGTTCCAGAATATATTCCGGGATTTTTTGAAACATTTTTTGTGTCAGTTCCTGGAGATCTGTTTTATAATCATTATTAATCATTTCAGGGAAACACAGAATATCTTTAAAGTGATGTTTAACTATTTTACAGGCATTGTCATAGCCTGTATCATTATAAACAGCCCCAAGTATAGCCTCATAAGTATCTGAAAGTATAGATTTTTTTGTCCTGCCATTACTGTATTCCTCGCCCTTGCCAAGGAGTATGTAAGAACCTAATTTTAAATCCATTGCAATATTTGAAAGCTGTGTTTCATTTACAATGCCGGCTCTTAACTTTGATAATTCACCTTCAGTATAATCAGGGAAAATATCCATAATAAGATGCGTTATAGTCAATTGTAAAAGAGCATCTCCAAGAAACTCAAACCGTTCATTATTATGGATATGAATCCCTTTATTTTCGTGAGTAAAAGAACGGTGGCAAAGGGCGGTAATAAGCAGATTTTTATCTTTAAAGGTATATCCTATTAATTTCTCAATTTCTTTAATATGTGTTCGGGAAAGTAAATCCATAAATTAATACCTTGTTAATGTACATAGTATTGGGTATTTTGGGTAATGTAAAATATTTTGTGTAAATTTATAAAGATGTAAAAAAAGTCGTTTTTCCTTTAAAAAAGGGTTTACCAAAATAACCTAAAT